>DASPWJ010000097.1:0-31145 GCA_035621895.1 Burkholderiaceae bacterium
GTCCAAGCCGCGGTCGTCGGCATCGATTCGCAGCTGCCGGCCTTGTGGGCTAGGCGAGAACTTATTGCCTGACGCAGGCGCCGATTTCGCGGTCAGATGCTTTTGCCTTCACCTTGTCGATTTGCGCGGCGGACGTAACCCTTTACCGGGTGCTCGTCCGCCGTGAGCTTGCACACTACTTTGGTTGAGCCACAACACGCAGATAGGGTTT
The DNA here is from genome assembly GCA_035621895.1 of Burkholderiaceae bacterium. Classification (GTDB taxonomy): domain Bacteria; phylum Pseudomonadota; class Gammaproteobacteria; order Burkholderiales; family Burkholderiaceae_F; genus GJ-E10. The sequence goes on from DASPWJ010000097.1 coordinate 212, forward strand.
GAGCGTCTTGAACCCCTGCGGGTATTTCTTGCGCGCCTCTTCGTCCGAGACCGAGGTTGGGATGATGACGTCGTCTCCGGGGCGCCAATTTACCGGCGTGGCGACCGTATGCCGCGCGTTAAGTTGCAACGCGTCCAGCAGACGCAGAACCTCGTCGAAATTGCGACCGGCGGTCATCGGATAGGTCAGCGTAGCTTTGATCTTCTTGTCGGGCCCGATGAAAAAGACCGCACGCACGGTTGCGTTATCTGCTGCTGTGCGCTTACCACCACTGGCGTTGGGATGGATCATGTCGTAGAGCTTTGCTACGACAAGATCGGAGTCGCCGATGAGCGGATAGTTGATCGCGTACCCTTGCGTTTCGCGAATGTCATCAAGCCAAGCCTTGTGGTCACGGACCGGATCGATGCTCAATCCAATGACCTTCGTATTGCGCCGATCAAACTCAGGTTTGAGCTTTGCAACGTAGCCGAGCTCGGTTGTGCAGACAGGAGTGAAATCCTTCGGATGCGAGAACAAGATCGCCCAATGATCGCCGATCCATTGATGAAAATCGATGCTTCCTTCGGTTGTTTCGGCCTTGAAATTTGGTGCTTCGTCTCCGATTCGAATGGGCATGACAACGCTTCCTTCAAAGTCCAGGGATCACAGATCTTAGGCGCGCGAAACTTGGTACACAAATAACGGAACGTTCTAGCGATATGCCCACGAGAGCGCAAACGTTATCGCGCAAAGGGATCTGCGAAAGTTCCCTACGCCAATCAACGGCAGCACACCCCGATGTAAACAATGCGAAACGGGTTATCAGCGCAAGCGTGCGCGCCGTCAACGCAAAAATCCGCGGTAGCTCGCATCTGACGGATCTACCGAGGTGCAAACGAGCTAACGCATTTGGCTTTTGCCGAGCGCAGCGACCTACGCCGTCGTGTTCGGTACCGTGTGTGCGTTAAGGCGCGCAACCTGCAAACGCACTTGCGCAAGGTCTGCAAGTCGTTCCCGCGCCTGTTGAGGCGTGACTTCTTGCAAGCATCCATGCTCTTGCCAGCGGATGCCCTTTTCCGTGACGATGGCGTCCATTGGGACATCGTGCGGCTGGGGGAAGATTGAGTCCATCTGACACAATTCAAATCCCACGCCGATACTCAGCGGTCGCGGCTCGAGCGCTGCCAGGGTCCGGTCAAAATACCCACCGCCGTAGCCCAACCGGTCTCCCGCTCGGCCAAAACCGACCAGCGGCACAAGTACCAGGTCCGGATCGACCTGTGCCGTGCCCACGGGATAGGGGATGCCCAACGGTCCGTTTTCCATGCCAACGCCGGGCGACCAAAGGCGAAACAACAGCGGTTCTCCGCGTTGGACGACGACGGGCAGCGCGGACGTCACGCCGCGCTCGCGCAGCGTGCGCAAAAGCGGGCGCGCATCGTACTCACCCTTGTAAGGCCAACAAAAGCCCAGCGTGAGCCCTTCTCGCCATGGCAGACCGTGCAAAAGCAGCAAGCTGATCGCCAGACTCCAGTTGCGCCGATCTTGCGGTGGCGCTGCCAGTCGCCGCGCGATGAGTTCTTCGCGCATGCGCTTGCGCCAAGTGGCAAGTTCGTCGGGAACCGCGACCGCGCGGCGTTCTACGTTTGTCGACATCATTTCTGATCCGTGCTCGTCGCTTCTAGGACAGGCCAATGATGCGCCCCTCCTCATTTACATCGATGGCTTGGGCGGCGGGCACTTTGGGCAAACCCGGCATTGTCATGACGTCCCCGCAGATCATTACCACAAATTCGGCTCCTGCGGCCAAGCGCACCTCGCGAATGTCGACAACATGGCCCGTGGGTGCTCCACGCAGCTTCGCATCGGTGGAAAACGAGTATTGGGTCTTGGCCACGCATACCGGAAACCGACCATATCCGTCGCTTTGCAACCGCTCAATCTGGCCGCGAACTTTGCTGTCGGCCCGAATATCGGCTGCGCCGTAGACTTCGATGGCGATGGCACGCATCTTCTCCCAAAGACTCGCGTCGTCCTCATACACGAAGCGCATATTGTTGGGCTGATCACATAGTCGCAGCACTTCTTCGGCCAGTTCCATGGCACCGGCACTGCCCTGCGCCCAATGCTGCGCAATGATCGCCCGCGTGCCCTGCTGTGCCATGCGGGAGATCACCAAGTCGTTTTCCGCCGCTGTATCGTGACTGCGATGATTGATCGCGACGACACAAGGCAGGCCATAGCGGATGCGCACGTTATCGACGTGACGCTCAAGATTAACCAAACCGCGTTCAAGAGCGCCCAAGTCTTCTCTTGCGACGTCGGCAACGTTCATTCCTCCGTGGTACTTCAAGGCGCGAATCGTCGCGACGATGACGGCCGCCGAGGGGCGCAGGTTCGCCTTGCGACATTTGATGTCGATGAACTTTTCCGCACCCAGGTCCGCCCCAAAGCCCGCCTCAGTGACCACATAGTCGGCCAGCTTTAGGGCGCTGCAGGTGGCGAGCACGGAATTGCAGCCATGGGCAATATTGGCAAAGGGGCCGCCATGAATGAAGGCTGGCGTCTTTTCTAGGGTTTGCACCAGGTTCGGTGCAAACGCGTCGCGCAAAAGCGCTGTCATCGCACCATGGGCGTGCAGATCGCGTGCCCGAATCGGCTTGCCGCTGACGGTGGCCGCCACCACAATGTTGCCGATGCGCTCCTTCAGATCGGTCAAGCTCGTGGCCAGACAGAAAATGGCCATGACCTCTGAGGCCACGACGATGTCAAACCCATCTTGCCGCGGGTAGCCGTTGGCAACTCCACCCAAGCCCACCGTGATTTGCCGAAGAGCTCGATCGTTCATGTCGATGACGCGCTTCCAGCTTACGCGACGCACATCGATGCCCAGTTCATTGCCGTGATGGATGTGGTTGTCAATCAATGCGGACAAGAGGTTATGCGCTGCTGCGACGGCGGAAAAATCCCCGGTGAAATGCAAGTTGATGTCTTCCATGGGCACGACCTGGGAGTAGCCGCCTCCCGCGGCGCCGCCTTTGAGGCCGAAAACCGGCCCCATGGAAGGCTCTCGCAGGCAGATCACTGCCTTTTGGGTCCGCCTATGCAAGATGCGATTTAGCGCATCGCCTAGGCCAACCGTCGTAGTTGTCTTACCCTCGCCTGCGGGCGTCGGGGATATGGCGCTCACGAGCACGAGTTTTCCGTCCGGACGCGATTGCAAGGAGCGCAGATAGTCCAGATGCACTTTGGCCTTGTATTGGCCATAGGGCTCCAGGTGTACGGGATCTATCCCCAGGCGATCGCGCGCGAGCTCTGCGATGGGCTGTAACCGAGCCTGTTGGGCGATTTGTATGTCGCTGAACATCCGTGCGCTGAAGGACTCGGGTTATCCGTTTAGCTCTAGTGAAACATTAAAGCATTTACTTTATATAACTAATATAATATATTGAATAATCTGAAGAAATTATCTGAGGTAGCATTCGAAACATGCTCCAAGGTCTGTTTGCGCAGACTTGCCAGAGTCGATGCCACATAACTGACATACGCCGGTTCATTGGTCTTTCCCCGGTGCGGCACTGGCGCCAGGTATGGCGCATCGGTCTCGACCAAAAGACTCTCGTCTGGAATCGTCGCGGCAACCTCGCGCAAAGCTTGCGCCGATTTGAAAGTTAGGATCCCCGAAAACGAGATCAAAAATCCCAGGTCCATCGCGGCCCGTGCCACCTCGGCGTCTTCCGTGAAGCAGTGCATTACACCGCCGACTTCCTGCGCCCGCTCCTCGCGCATGATGCGCAAAGTATCCTGAGCCGCGGCACGGGTGTGCACGATCAGCGGTTTGCCGCTTTCACGCGCCGCGCGAATATGCGTGCGAAAGCGCTCTCGCTGCCACTCCAGAGGTTCGCCCAGACGAAAGTAATCCAGACCGGTCTCTCCGATTGCCACCACTTTCCCAGCCCGGCTATGCGCCACGAGTGTGGCGACGTCCGGCTCCTTGCTCTCGGTGTTGTCCGGATGGATCCCTACCGAGGCAAAGATCCCCTCGTGCTGTTGGGCAAACTGCACGACTCGAGATAGATCGCCAGTTGAGGTTGAGATATTTAATGCCATGCCAACGCCCGCAGCGTGCATGCGTGACAGCACGCCCGCGGTGTCCGCCTCGAGCTCGGGAAAGCACAAATGGCAGTGCGAATCAATTAGCATCTTGCTCGGTCTATTGGGCACCCTGGAGTGAACCCGGGACCGCGTCGCAGCCGAATTTAGATCGTATGGGTTGGACGCACCGAGCGAAGCGCCGCACCTAAGGCGTCCTCAATGCGCTTGCGTGCGGTTTGTCCGGACTCGTCCGCCGGGAAGTGCACGCCGATTCCGGGGGTCTTGGACGCTCCGCCACCGGAGGGACTGATCCATACCACCTTGCCTGCCACGGGAATGCGCGTCGGATCGTCCAGCAAAGTCAAAATGAGATAGACCTCGTCGCCGATGTTGTAAGGTCGGTTCGTCGGGACAAAAATTCCGCCGTTTTTCAGATACGGCATATAGGCAGCGTATAGGGCGGCCTTTTCCTTAATGGAAAGAGACAATACCGCCGGGCGCCCAGCTGCGCTGGCGGCACTAGCGGCGCCACCACCACTTGGGGTTGGAGGCGCACCAAATCGCGTGTCGGCGGCATCGTTCACAGTGACTTAACTCTCGTCGCTCTTCTCGTGGGCCGAGGCGATCGACCCAATGTACTGAAGCAATAATCCTTCGATTGCCGCGCGCGCGTTCAGCGGGTGCTCGGCAACCGCCCTTAAGTCGCGCAGCCGATCGATCCAACCACTTGCAGCTCGCAGCGTCCAATGGTGCGACAGCGCTTCAAAGCTGGCCACGTCCCCGGGATGATATCGGAGAGCGCACCCCATCCGAAAGGCGAAATAATCCCATCCCCAACGCTGAAACAAAGCGACCGCGGCCCCTATGGGTACTGTTCGGGGCACGTCTGTTGCAACTTCGGCCGGCTCCAGCGAGGGGCCGCGGCGCAACAGATGCAGCAAGGTGGCGTGCAATTCCGGCGTCAACGCCCGCTCATCTGGTCGCAATGCCCCTAGCGGCGCTCCGCCCGCTTCGGTCAAACGCTGGGCGGCATCGGCGCCAAGACCTTGGGCATGCAACCACTGCAGTGCCACTGCGCGCGGCGGCGCCACCACTCGCACGAGCGCACATCGCGACACGATCGTGGGCAAACAGCGGTCGATCTGGTCGGAAACCAGCAAGAAGACGGTTGCCTGGGGTGGTTCCTCCAGGCTCTTGAGCAAGGCGTTGGCCGCGGGCAAGTTCAAGGATTCAGCCGGGGCCAAAACAATGACGCGGCAGCCGCCCCTGTGGGCGCTAACGGCGGTGAGCGAGGTAAGTTCCCGCACCTGATCGATCTTGATTTCCCGGCTCGGTTTGGGCTTAGTGCTCGATGGCTCAGCGCTAACTTCGGCCGTGTCCTCGCCCTCTTGGGCCGCTCCCGGTCGGCGTGCGGCCATCGCATCAGGTACGACGACGCGCAAGTCCGGATGATTGCCAGCGGCCATCAGCACACAGGACGGGCAAGAGCCGCACGCGGGCTCCAACGCCGAACCGCGCTCACAAAGCAGATCGCGGGCAAAGGACATGGCCAAATCCCACTTGCCCGTACCCGCAGGACCATGAAGCAGCAAAGCGTGGGAGCCGCGCTCGCGCAGCGCCGCCAAGGTGGCTCGCGGCGCTCGGTGCCATGGAGTCGGCGCTACGGCAGCCACTGCGCCAACCGCTGCATGATGACTGAGGTCACGGCCGGCGCAGGCGCGCTGCCATCGACGACCAAAAAGCGTGCGCTGTCGGAAGCCGCTCGGGCCAGATACGCGGTCCGGACACGTTCGAAGAAATGAAGTGGCTCGGTTTCGAAGCGGTCGGAAGTGCGTGCGCTCTCGCGCCGCAACTGCGCTTGCGTCGGGTCGATGTCCACAAGCACCGTAAGATCGGGGTTCAGGTCACGGTGAACCCAGCTCGCAAGCGCATCGAGCTGCGCTGTGGGCACTCCGCGGCCGGCGCCCTGATAGGCGTAGCTCGCGTCCGTAAACCGGTCACACAGCACCCAGCGTGCGTCCGCCAACGCGGGCTCAATGACCTGAAGGACGTGCTGCCTGCGCGCAGCAAACATCAGCAAGGTCTCCGTAAGCGCGTCCATTGCTTGGCCCAACATCACACTGCGCAGCGATTCGCCCAGGGCGGTTCCACCGGGCTCGCGCGTTCGTACATATGCGATCCCCCTGGTCTGCAAGGTCTGCACGATGGCATCGATCTGGGTGCTCTTGCCCGCACCATCAATGCCCTCGAAGGTAATAAAGCGACCGCGCGGTGCACCTGGCATTTTTTTGCCTGCGTTGCCGTGTTAATGAGCCTCGGTGGGAACGCCCGGGCGTTGGAAGCGGTCAACGGCCCGATTGTGCTCGGCCAGAGTCGACGAAAACTCGGAACTGCCGTCGCCACGCGCAACAAAGTACAGTGCTTTGATCGGCTCGGGATTTAGGGCCGCCTCAATTGCTGCGCGTCCGGGCAGCGAGATGGGCGTTGGCGGCAAACCGGAGCGCGTATAGGTGTTGTATGGAGTGTCCGACTGCAGATCACGCTTGTGTAAACGTCCATCAAAGCGTGAACCCAGACCGTAGATCACGGATGGATCGGTCTGCAGCGGCATTCCCAGCCGCTGACGATTGACAAATACCGCCGCAACCCGGCTGCGCTCTTCTGGCCGCCCGGTCTCCTTCTCGATGATCGAGGCCATGATTAGTGCTTGATAGCTGTCGCGATACGGCAGGTCCGCTGCGCGCGTTTGCCATGCGCGCTCAATGCGATCCTTCTGCCCTTCGTAGGCCCGCCGATACAGTTCAATGTCGCTTGATCCCGGATCAAACAAATACGTGTCGGGCGCAAACAGTCCCTCGGCTTGCGCTTCGACAGCGCCGACGCTACGCAAAATCTGCTCTTCTGACCACTGCGCTGTATCGTGACGCAGCTCTTGACACTGTGCAAAGAGTTTTCGTAAATCCTCAAAAGTACTCCCCTCTACTACGGTGAGTTGTTCGCGTTGCACATCGCCACGACGAAACTTATCGAGGAGGTCCGCCATGTTCGTGCCGGCAGCAATTCGGTAGCGCCCAGCACGTAGCGAATGGGTGCTTCGCGTCACCGACGCGACCAAAACGAATTCCCATGTGTTGATGGAAACCCCGGCCTCGCGCAACTGTCGCGCAATAGAACGGGCGCCTGCCCCTGAGGCGACGCGCACCTCAACCGCATCGCCTGGGATTTGCAGTGGCCGAGCGATCTCGTACCACGCCCACGAGGCCGCCGCTAGCAGCGTGAAGACGAACAGCAGCGCAAAACGGTACAGGTACGAGGACAGCGCCAAGATCCGCAAAAAGCCAGCCTAGGTGAACAAATACGCATTGTCGCGCAAATTCGACGTGCGACGCAGGCCATGGCGGCGCGCATCGCGCCGATTTGTGTTGCGCGGATTTTCTATAATGCACATAGATTAGCGCACGCTCATCGAATGCTTACTTCTGCTGCCAACCCACCGTCGCCAACCACGCCTGAGGCGAAGGATGCCGCCATTTGCTGGGCAGCAAGTCCCACGGAGTTTGCGCAACTGCGCGCAGGTCCGGTGCTAAGCCGACTTGACGATCTCGGAGTGCTGCAACTTGAAGGTCCGGATTCGGAATCCTTTCTTCAGACGCAAAGCACGGCCGACATCGCTGCGATGTCGCTGACCAGCTGGCAACTTGCCGGGTATTGCACCGCCAAGGGGCGCCTGCTCGCGATATTCGAGGCTTGGCGCTGGCACGCCGGTTTGCGTCTGCTCCTGCCCAGGGAGCTGGTTAAAGCAAACCTCGATCGGCTCTCGAAGTACGTGCTGCGCGCCAAAGTGCGCCTGAGCGACGTCAGCGCGTCGTGGGCAATTTTGGGAATCTGTGGGCCCGGCAGTGCCGAGGCACTGATGCAGGCCGGTGTGCCCGTGCCCGACCAACCATGGCAATGTCACGAGATCGAGGAAGACGGACGTATTGCCCGAGTGCCCTCGGGTCCGGGCTCCACGGAGCGAATGTTGCTGCTGATATCTGCAGAGCGCCTGGATGTCTGGTTGCGTCGTCTGCCTTTGGTTGCGCACGTTGATAAGGCACTGTGGTGGTGGACACAGATCGACGCGGCGATCCCGGCGGTTTTCGAGGCGACGCGAGAGCTCTTTGTGCCGCAAGCAGTCAACCTGGAAGTGCTGGGCGGGGTAAGCTTTCGCAAGGGCTGCTACCCTGGCCAAGAAGTCGTTGCGCGCAGCCAGTATCGAGGCAAACTGCGCCGGCGCCTGGGTCTGGCACATACGGCGCAGATGGGCGCCGGTTCCGATATCTTTCACAGCAACGCAACCGATCCGGTCGGACGCCTTGTGCTCGCGGCCAAGGCCCCGGACGGCGGATGGGATCTTCTTTTCGAGTGCCCGACCGAACTTACCGAATATGGCAGTTTGCACGCTGGCAGCCGCGACGCACCGGCACTTGTACTGCGCGCACTGCCCTATCGTATCTTTGACCCGACCGCTTAATATTTTGTAGCGACGCGGATGCCTTTGTTGCGCGCACGCCAGCTTCACGCCGATCGTTACCATTCGACAATGTCGGCTGTTTGCGTTAGCGTTAATAAATTCCCCACCATTTCTCACACCAAGCCATGTGCCTGATCCTGATCGGCTGGCAGTCGCACCCGGATTTTCCGTTGGTGATAGCCGCCAACCGCGACGAGTTTTACACGCGCAGGACGCGTCCGGCCGCCTGGTGGGGGCAGTCGGTATCCATTCTTGCGGGTCGCGACGAAGAGGCCGGTGGCACTTGGCTCGGTATCAATCGTCGAGGGCGCGTTGCCATGCTCACCAATGTGCGGGCACCGCAGGAGCGAAATACGCGCGCGCCTTCGCGCGGCTTGCTGGTGCTGTCGGCCCTCCAAAGTGTCGGGCCCCTGAGCCAATGGGTTAAGGAGACTGCGCGCGCAAGCCAAAGCGCAAGCCAAAGCTTTAATGGATTTAACCTGCTCGCCGGCGAGCCGCTACCAGTTCCGGCCCTTGGAATCGACGCACAAATACTGTACTTAAGCAATCGAGGGTCGGGTAGCGCCGAGGAACCGCGGGTGCTTGCGCCGGGTATTTACGGCCTCTCCAACGGTCTGCTCGATACGCCGTGGCCCAAGCTCACACGCGCCGTGGCCGCGTTCGCCTGCCAATTGGCCAACCGCATCGACACCGACGCTTTGCTAAACATCATGGCAAATCGCGAAGTGGCGCGCGATGCCGAGCTTCCGCATACCGGCGTGCCCCTGGACTGGGAGCGTGCCCTATCGGCAATCCAAATTCGAGCCAAAGGTTATGGTACGCGCTCAACGACGATACTTACGGTGCGCCGTGATGGAACCGTGCACTTTCTCGAGCGTGCTTTTGCATCCGACGATCCGGAGCAGTACTCCGACCGTCGCTTTGAATTCGTGATCGACGGCACCGGCAATCGTGCTCCGCTGCTCGATTCGCCGCCCCGGCGCGAACGCAGCTAGCACCGGGGGCAGGCATCGCAGCGCTCGCGGCACTGGTTTTCCAAGCTCGTGGCCATTTGGCGGTTAATAAACTCGCCGCCCAAAGTGTCGGCCGTCAGCAATCGCGCCGAGTACCGAGCGCAACCCGGGCGGATGCGAGCTGCCGGCGCAAATTGTGCTCTTTAGACGTCAATGCGTAGCGACCCCACCATGGTGCGATGCAAGATTCCTACTTCATCGTACGGCTCCCCAATTGCCGTGAAGCCTTGGCGCTCGTAAAAGGGGACAGCGCTGAGCTGAGCGTGAAGTCGTAGCTCATGCATTCCTCGACTCTTGGCAATTGCAACGAGGCTGCGCAAGATCACCGTCCCGACACCCTGCCCGCGCGCACTGCGCAAAACCGCCATGCGCCCGATATGTCCATCAGGGAGCAATCGTCCGGTCCCCAGTGGTACACCGAAAGAATCAAACGCCACTGCGTGGAGCGCCACCGCATCGTGTTCGTCAAGTTCGAATCGGGCCGGGATGCCCTGCTCTTGCACAAAGACGGCGTAACGCACTGCAATCGCACCGGCGCGCAAATGCCTCCAGTCACCGACGCGAATACTGACCTCTAGGCCAGCGTGTTCTGGCGTTGGGGCCAGTTCGTTTGCGAGCCGTTTCATTTCCGTGCGGGACATCCGACCTACTTCGCTCCCTTGTGTGCGTCCCCCGCGATCACTACGGTCAAGCGTTCCGGATCCAGATAACGCCGCAGAGTCTGCGTGACTTGAGCCGCTGTCAATGCCCGCACTTTGTCCTCGAGCTGCCGGCTAAACTCAAACGTGCGCCCCAAATCGAGATTCGATACCCACGCGGCGGCCACGGCGGCGTCGTTCGTTCGGGCCAGCAGGCGCGATTGCAAAATGCCCCGACGCGCCTCTTCGACTTCGCGCTCACCAAAACCATCCTTTAGCAGCCGATCGAGCTCTTCGCGAACGTCGGTCTCAACATGATCCACGTTCTGCGGGGCTGCGTATGCCCCGATGGCCCAGGCCGCTGCGCGATCGCGCCCGCCAACCAACAAACTCGAACCAATCCCATAGGAAAGCCCGTCTTTTTGCCGGACGCGGTCAACCAGACGATTGTGCAGACCCGAGCCGGCGCCCAGCATTTCATTGGCCAGCATCAAAGCCGGAGCGTCCGGATCGTCGTCGCGAAGATCCAGCACCGTGCGAGCCTGATAGACGGCATTTTCTTTGTCCGGGGTGTCGATGAACAGGCGCGCGGGCGCAATCGGACGCGGTTCGCGCAAAATGTCCGCATACGGCGCTTTGGAGTGCCAGTTGGCAAACAGCGTCGGGATCTGTGCTTGGACTGCGTCGGCGTCAAAATCGCCAACGAGCGCAATCTCACCACGAGCGGTTCCCCAGAACTGGTCATAGAAGCCTTTAACGTCCTCCAGTGACACGCTGTTCAGAGCATCGATTCTCTCTTTGAGTGAAAGGTAATGCCGCGGATCGCCAATGGGGTAAGTGTCAAAGTGCCGCTGCATGGTATCGCGCGCGAGCTCGGCCGGATCACTGAGTTTCGCTTGCAGGCTTGTTAGCAGCTCGCGCTTGAGTTGGTCAAATTCGTTGGCCGGGAAGTTCGCCTCGCGCACGACGGTCGCGCTTAGACGCAAAGCATCAAGGACGGTCGAGCGGTTTGCCTCAAAGTTGAACAAGTCGCCCGTCATTTTGAGTTTTGTGATTTCGTCGGCGATTTGCTGGCGGGTCATCTTCGCCGTGCCGCGACCGATCATTGCGGCCGTCAGCTCTCGCAAAATCGCCTTTCCTTGCAGACTGGGCACATCGCCAAAACGAAAAACCATAGCCACGTTGACCGTTTCGCCTCGCGTTTTTTTCGGTAACAGCGCAACTTTCAGATCGCCGAACGTCACGCGTCGCGTACGTGCGTCGATATTTTGTTGCGTGGGCTCGAATTGCTCCCCGGCGGCAACCGTAGGCCGAGGAGTAAAGTCCTTCAACATTTGCTCTGCCGAGAGCGGCGAAGGAATTTGCGCCCGCATCGGTTGATCCTCGGGGACAAACAGGCCGACGGTGCGATTGTCGCGACGAAGGTAGCGCATTGCTGCTGCCCCGACCTGCTCGGCGGTCGAATTGACAATGTTGTCACGATCGACGAAAAATAAGCGCCAATCGCCTTGGGCGATGGACTCCGATACTTCGATCCCGAATTCCTGCGGATCGGCCAGCGCGCGCTCCGCGCTCGTTTCCTCCTCGCGCCGTACTCGCTCCATTTCCTCTGCGCTGGGCAGGTTCTTGGCAAACGATGATTCGACAACTTCGATTAGGCGGTCGCGGGCGCGCTCCAGGGAATCACCGGGTTTGACACGTGCGCCAAAAATGATCACCCCTGGGTCGTAAAGCGCCATCTGGTCGGCGAACACCTCGGTCGCGAGGCCCGACTCTACGAGCTCATGAAACAGGCGACCATTGGGAGTGTCGCCAAGAATCTCGCTAGCCACCTCTAGCGCCGCGCTGTCCGTGCTGCGCGCCGAAGGAATGTGGTATCCCACCATCACGATCTGGGCATCACCCTTGCGGCGCACAAGCACGCTGTGTTCGCCATCTTGCGTTGGTTCAACGGTCCAAAGGGCCGGCAATTGCCGGCGCGGCCGCGGAATCGGGCCAAAATCTTCCGCGATCCAGCGCAACGTGCGGGGCACATCGAAGCTTCCGGAAACAATGAGCACCGCGTTGTCGGGTTGGTAGTATTTGCGATAAAAGTTCTGCAGGTTCTCAATGGCGACGTTTTCAATGTCACTGCGGTTACCGATCGGCTCCTTGCCGTAGTTGTGCCACTGGAACATTGCCGAGAGCACTCGCTTGAACAACACGCTCATGGGGCGGTTTTCACCCAGCTCGTATTCATTGCGCACCACCGTCATTTCGCGGTCCAGGTCCTTGCGCGCGATAAAGGAGTGCGTCATCGCGTCGGCCTCGCGCGCTAGCGCCCAGCGAAGGTTCTCATCGGTGGCTTTGAAGGTCGAAAAATAGTTGGTGCGGTCGTAAAAAGTAGAACCGTTGTTGTGAAATCCTCGGGCCGCGAATTCTTTTTCGGGATGAGGAAAATGGGTCGAACCCTTGAACATGAGGTGCTCAAGCAAGTGCGCCATACCCGTCTCGCCGTAATTCTCCATGCGCGATCCGACCTTATATGTGACGTTCACCGTCACTGTCGGTTTGGTGCGGTCTGGATAGAGCAACACCTGAAGGCCGTTGGGCAGCCGATACTCCTGAACGCCTTCGACTGACCGCACCTTGGTCACCGAGGCGGGCAATGCGGCTTCGTTTGCCGCGGTAAGCGGGGGGTTTAACAGCAATAGTGCCATCGCCAAAGCGGCCAACGGCCATGCCGTGCGCTGGGGCGAGCCCATCGGAGCCTTCATGAAAATATCCTCTTTGTGTTTTGGCCTGATGCGCCGTTACTGCCGTGTTCTCGGCGCTTGCGCTAGGACCTGTGGCGCGCGCATAAATTCCAAGATGCGCTGGGCAACGCGCTCTGGCTCTTCGTGCACGATCCAGTGCGTTGCCGCAGCAAAGCGTTCGATGGTCACGTTCGGCACCCACGCGTCCAAGCCATCGAGAAGTTCCGAGACCAGCGATTCGTCGCGCATGCCCCATAACACCAGGGTGGGAACTGCGACGAAAAAATGTTCCGCATTCAGGCGCAGTGCAGCCGTGCCCTGACTTGACTCGGGAGCCGGGTGCAACGGGGAAGCCCGGTAATAGTTAAGCGCACCGGTTAGACCGCGACGCCATACTTCGACATACCGCCGCAAACGCTCCGGCGTCAACCAACTGTGACCCGCGCGCGGCATCGATCGGAGCCAGTCCTTGAGGCGTGCAAACTCATCGGCGGCCAGTGTCTGTTCCATGTCGCGCGCGCGCAGCCAGTTGACGTGGCGGCTGGCGGCCTGTTGCGCGGGATTGCGAGACAGCTCGCGTGCCAGCGCGTTGGGGTGCGGCGCGTTGACAATGACCAGATGCTCGATGCGCTCAGGATGGGCGCTTGCCAGACGCCACGCTGCCGAGCCACCCCAGTCGTGACCGACCACAGTCGCGCGCTCGTAACCGAGCCGCAGGATCAGATCGACTAAATCCTCCACTACCGAACGAAGCCGATAGGCCTCGAGCTCCTGGGGCTGGCTCGAGAGGTTGTAGCCCCGAAGGTCCGGTGCGACCGCAAAATACCGTTGCCCGACAATCGGCAAAATTTCGTCCCACGCGCCGGAGTACTCCGGAAACCCGTGCAGAAATAGCGTCAAGTGGTCGCCCGGTTGGCCGGCGCTGGCGTAATGAAGCTGGATTCCGCTGGGAAGCTTTGCAAACTGTCCGACCGAGAAAGTCTGGTTCATGGAGCCGGGACCATCATGGCTAGCAACAAGGGGGAAGGTCAACGCAGGCATCAGCGTTGACCGTAGAATTGTGTCTGCTCCTTCATCAATTCGCAACCGCGTTTTCTTTGTCTTTGTTTTGCCGGCAAAAAAGGGCATGGTGTGAAACTTCTGTTCGATTTATTGCCCGTGGTCGTGTTTTTCGTGGCCTTTCGCATGGCCAAGAGTTTTCCCGACGCGAGCATTGCCCTTGTTGGTGCCTGGGTCGGAGTGCTGGACGGCGCGCCAGGGCAACAAGCCGAAATATCTGCGGTGATCGTGGCCTCGATCAGCGCCATCGTGGCAACGCTGCTTCAGATTGGCTGGTTATTGACTCGGCGCCAGCCCATAAAGCCTGCAGTCTGGATTAGCGCGCTCTTAATTGTCATCTTTGGTGGGCTGACGGCGTGGCTGCACAATGAATGGTTTATCAAGTGGAAGCCCTCGATTCTTTACTGGATTTTTGCTGCCGTCCTGGCGGGCGGCAAATGGATCTGGGATCGCAATTTGCTAGGTGCCTTGCTCTCCGGGGAGCTGGAATTGCCGCAGCTGGTGTGGGACCGTCTGCTGGTGGCATGGACGGTTTTCTTTCTCCTACTCGGTGCCGCCAATCTTTTCGTCGCGTACAACTGGAGTACGGACAGCTGGGTAAATTTCAAAACCTTCGGTCTTTTGGGTTCGACCCTGGGATTTTCGATTCTTTCGGGGGTTTATATGGCGCGGTACCTAAATACCGAAGTCAAGCGCGAAACTGATGGCTAAGGACCTGGCCCGCCAGATCCGTGCACGGCTGCTTGAGCTAGAGCCACTAGAGCTGCAAATCGAAGACCAAAGTGCGGCGCACGTGGGTCATGCGGGGGCGCTTGCGGGGGCCCATTTTCACGTTCGCATGGTTTGTGCCGCATTTGACGGGCTCTCCCGTCTTGAGCGCCATCGCCTGATCTATCAGCGACTCGCTCCGCTGATGGGCGGGCGCATCCACGCCCTGGCGATGAGCCTGTACGCACCCGGCGAAAAGACCGCGCCAATGCGCTAGCTGGCGCGATTCACCACCACAACTGGCGGTCTGCGCTTTTCGCGCGATCGCAAGTGCGACGGTTCGCGCTACCCCGCAACCGATGCACGGGATGTGGCGCCAGCTGACGACTGCTGCGGTGCGCGCTCGTTTTCCTCACGCAACCGTTCGTATAAGGGAAGCGTTAGAAATTCGACAAAATCGGGCGCGGTCGACAATTCGTCAACAACAGCCGCGGCCTGGTCGTAGGTTGCTGCGTCAGAGGACAACCCCGCTTTCACCTTCGCGAGCTCCTCAGGAATCCAGTCGCGCACCATCTCAGCGTTCACCTTGCGGCCGTCTTGCAGCACGCCTTTGGGCGAGTGAATCCATTGCCAGAGCTGGGCACGCGAGATCTCTGCGGTCGCCGCGTCCTCCATGAGGTTGTGGATTGGCACGCAGCCATTACCCGATAGCCAGGAGCCAAGATAATGGATGGCAACGTGGATGTTCGTGCGCACGCCCGCTTCGGTGATCGGACCCTGCGGGGCAAACGAAAGCAGATCTTGTGCTCGTACCTGCACGTCATCGCGCTGCCGATGCAATTGGTTGGGTTGGTCTCCAAGAACCTTGACGAACTCAGCCATCGCAACGGGTACCAGCGCCGGGTGTGCGACCCACGCGCCATCGCATCCGTCGGTGGCTTCCCGCGACTTGTCGGCGCGCACACCGGCTAGGGCCCGCTCGTTGGCCGCAGCATCACCGCGAATCGGAATTAGTGCGCTCATACCGCCGATGGCTGGTGCACCACGCCGGTGGCAGGTCTTGATCAGCAGCAGCGCGTAGGAGCGCAGAAACGGCGCGCTCATCGTGACCAAGGAGCGATCCGCAAGACAAAAATTTCGGTTCGCACGGAATTTTTTGATGCAGGAAAAAATGTAGTCCCAGCGTCCCGCGTTAAGCCCCGCGGAGTGCTCGCGGAGTTCATAAAGGATCTCGTCCATTTCGAACGCGGCGAGAAGCGTCTCGACAAGGACGGTGGCCTTAATGGTGCCTTGGGCAAGACCGAGCTCGCGCTGAGCGAAGACAAAGACGTCGTTCCACAAGCGCGCCTCCCAACGCGACTCGAGTTTAGCCAGGTAAAAATACGGTCCAGTGCCGCGCGCGACAAGCTCTTGCGCGTTGTGAAACATGAACAGTCCAAAATCCAAGAGCGCACCGCTTACCCTTTTGCCGTCGACGCACACGTGCTTTTCGTCCAGGTGCCATCCGCGCGGACGGACCATCAATGTTGCGATCCGTTCATTTAAACGATATTGGCGCCCATCCGGTGCGCGAAACTCGATGCGGCGGCGCACGGCGTCGATCAAATTGCACTGGCCTTCGAGCAAATTGCGCCATGTGGGCGTGTTGCTGTCCTCGAAATCAGCCATGTATGCGTCGGCCCCGGAATTCAAGGCGTTGATAACCATCTTGCGGTCTGTTGGACCGGTGATCTCGACCCGGCGGCAAAGCAAGTCCGCAGGCAGCGGTGCGATACGCCAGGACGCGGCCCGCAATTCGGCGCTTTCGGCCGGAAAGTCCGGCAATTCCCCCTGATCGATGCGACGCGCGCGCTGTGCTCGCTCCGACAATAGCTGCTGGCGTCGGGACTCGAACTGCCGATGCAGTTTGGCCACGAAGTTCAGCGCTTGCGCGGTAAGCACCGTCTCCAGAGCCGCGTCGATGGGTTCGTCAAAAGCGATGCCGTCCAGTTGCTTCATAGCTACCCCCGCGCGTTGCCGATGTGGTTATGAAAAAAATAGGCCGCACGAGGGCGGCCCAGTTTTTCTTGTTAATGTGGTTGATATAGTTGTTCGGGCCGTGCTTCTGCCTTGGCCCCTCCCCGCCCCACTCCAAAACTTTTTTGTATGAGAGCGGGCGAGCATAGGAGCCGCATCGCCGCGACACAAGTCGCGCCGCAACTCCAACGTTGCTTTGTCGCAACGTAGCGCGAGGGCGCGATACCTTCAAAGTGCCAGGCTCGCAGGAGCACGGATTTGTCATGCTGCTTTGCGGTCGGATTTGGCCCCCAGAAACTGCTCGTCCTCGGTCGACCCATGCAACGCGGTAGTTGACGACTGGCCCTGTTGTATGGCCTGCGTGACAGCATCAAAGTACCCCGTCCCGACTTCGCGCTGATGCTTAACGGCCGTAAATCCGCGCTCCGCGGCCGCGAATTCGGCTTCCTGGAGCTCGACAAACGCACTCATGTGATTGCGCGCGTATCCATGGGCAAGATGGAACATGGAGTAATTCAAGCTGTGGAATCCCGCAAGCGTGATGAACTGGTACTTGTAGCCCATGGCCGATAACTCACGCTGGAACTTGGCAATTGTGGCGTCGTCCAGATTTTTCTTCCAGTTAAACGAGGGCGAGCAGTTATACGCGAGCATCTTGCCGGGGAACTGGCGGTGTACTGCTTCGGCAAAGGAGCGAGCGTATGCCAAGTCGGGTTTGCCAGTTTCGCACCAGATCAGATCGGCGTACGGGGCATAGGCCAGGCCGCGGGAGACGGCTTGCTGCAGCCCGGGGCGCGTACGGTAAAAACCCTCGACGGTGCGCTCACCAGTGAGAAATGGTTTGTCGTTTTCGTCAACGTCCGAAGTGAGCAAGTCGGCAGCCTCAGCGTCGGTGCGCGCAATCAAAATCGTCGGAACGCCCTGCACATCGGCTGCCAGGCGAGCCGCGGTGAGCTTCTCGACCGCCTCGCGCGTGGGCACGAGAACCTTGCCGCCCATGTGACCGCACTTCTTCACTGAGGCGAGTTGATCCTCGAAGTGCACGCCAGCTGCGCCGGCTTCGATCATGGCTTTCATCAGCTCAAAGGCGTTGAGCACGCCGCCAAAGCCGGCCTCGGCATCTGCGACGATCGGCGCAAAATAGTCAATGTAGTCGGACGCACCCGGCTGCTTGCCCTCCATCCATTGGATCTGATCGCAGCGCGCCAGTGCGTTATTGATCGCGCGCACGACTGTGGGAACGGAGTTCACCGGGTACAGCGACTGATCCGGATACATCGTTCCGGCCGTGTTTGCGTCGCCGGCGACTTGCCAGCCCGAGAGGTAAATTGACTGCAAGCCAGCGCGAACTTGCTGCATCGCCTGGTTTCCCGTCAAAGCGCCCAAAGCGCTGACAAAGGGCCGTTCGTGAAAGGCCGCCCAGAGGCGCTCGGCACCTCGGCGCGCAAGCGTATGTTCAATGACTACCGAGCCGCGCAGGCGAATGACTTCCTCGGCGGGGTAACTGCGGCGGATTCCCTTCCATCGGGGGTTTTCGGCCCAGTCCTTTTGCAGTCGTTGTGCGTCAAGCTTGCGAGCGGTCATGAGATCTCCAGCAGTTTCGGTGGGCGCCATCGCAAAAAAAGAACCGCCCCGGATCCTAGAACGGTTCGCATTACGCTCAATGGCAGGCAGCGTGCGCTCCGGGGCACAGGGCAAAATGCTACGAGAGGAACCGCGCCGCAGCACTACGGATATCTTATATAAGACACAATTTTTTTCTATTGCGAAACAGCGAGTTATATTTTTAATTCCGTAATACGGGAGAAAATTTTCCGACATGGAATCAATTTTATTGCTGCGCGGCAACGTCTTTTCGTATTACGAAAAGAAATTCGTTAAGTGAAAACGCGATTACGGCGCCCCACATGCAAGGCCACGAACGTTGCGCTGATCTGCAGTAGCGCGATGCAAAGCAAGCCCGAGCGAAACCATCCATGATCGAGTAATCGTCCGACCAGCAGCGGCGCCGCCGCTAACCCGCCATCGAGCCCGGAATACACAAACCCGTAGACACGCCCAAAGGAATTGACGCCAAAGCGCGACGTGGCTGCCTGCCGCACCAACAGATCGCGGCTCGGACCCGCCGTGCCCGATCCGCAGCCAAGCAAAAAGACCGCCGGAAGCAAAGCGCCCGAGGGAAGCGATCCCGTTGCCAGCACAAGCGCAATGGCCGCCGCCAGACACAGCGCACCGGCGACCACCAATTCACTGCGGCGCTCCCGACCCGCAAAAAATCCCCCCAGCACGGTGCCAACCCCCCCACCGAGCAAGTACGCAGTCAGGCTCATCGTTCCCAGCGCCAAACTGACCGAATAAACGTGCGCAAGGATCGCCGGAGCGAAGTTTTGCAAAATTCCGCCGGCACCAACCGACAAGAAGAAAAAACAAAAGCACAGCCACACCGTGCCGGAGCGCAGAAAATCAAACTGTCCCCCTCGCCCCCCGGGCTCGCTGGCGAGCGTTTCACCCGCATGGCGCGCGCCCAAACTGCCGGCTAGCGTTTCGCGCTGGGTCAGGAGGAAAAGCAGCATGCCCAGAGCAATCGCGGCGGCACCAAAGCCGGCGTTGTGCCAACCCGCAAAGGCCGCCACCGCCCCCATGAACGAAGCGCCGGCCACCCAACCAAAATTGCCCGAGAGCGCATGCATGGCAAATGCGTGGCCCAGACGCGATGAGGACACCCGGCGATTAAGGATCGTGAAATCGGCCGGATGAAACATTGCGTTGCCGCTTCCGGCCAACGCGGCGGTCACGAGCAAACCTGCGTACGAATGGCTCAGGCCAAGCATCGTGCCGGCCGCCACCAGCATGCCAACTCCGACCAGCAAGACGCGATACGCGCCGATGCGATCCACAGCAAAGCCCGCGAGTGCTTGGCCACTGCTGCTGATGACAAAAAACACGGTCGCAAGAAAGCCCGCCTTCGTAAATCCAATGTCGAAATCCCGCATCAGCCACGGGTAAATGGGCGGCAGCAACATCTGAAAAAAATGAGAGATCAGATGCGCGAGCCCCACGAGCCCGGCGGCCCGTGCGTCGCTTCGCCATGGCTGCGGTCCGGCAGAGTTCTGTATGGCATCGTGCATGGTGCGATAATAAGCGCGTTTATCAAGACGACAGGATCCGTTCATGCGCAGATCGCGCTACATCTCCCGAGCGCGCCACCACGCGGACGCCGAAACGCTGGCCAAGCTCGCTCGCCGCATGGCCGAGTCGGGCAGCCGACTGGAAGACCAACTTTGGGAGCGTCGACTCGTTGAACTGATTAACGATCGACTTGCACGGGGATTTGAAGAGGCTATTGATGCTGCGCTCGATGAGCTATCAGGCAGCAATCCGCGTGCTTACGACGATTTGGCAGATCTTGCCGAATCGTGCGCGGAAAGCAGCACGATCGAGATCGACGGCCGGGCCCATGACGGGCTGCTGCTAGCGTTGCCGATTCTGGCCTGGTCCCGCTACAAGTTACCAACGCTGGCGCTAAATTCCGCGATGGTCGATAACGTTGCTGTGCAGATCGCGGCACACCTTGCCGCACGCGGTGCGCGCTGTGCGATTGCTGACATGTTGTACTCAATTGATCAACTGCCCGAATCCTTTGGCGAGGTGCGCGATGTGGCCGAGGCTTTGTTCGGTTCGGCCGCCCAGGACGGGCGCTTGAAAATCGACCCCAAGTCCCTGCGCGAACCAATTGCCATGCTGGCCGATTCGCGCTACCTGCTAGCCGCAATCGTCGTGCCCCAGGGGGCACCGGTTTATCACTGGCAGCAGACCGGCGTCGACCCGGACGCCAAGGCCGCGGCCGTGGAGGCCTTTCGCGAACAGCTGACTAACATCCTTACGCCGATCATGACGGGCTGCCGATTTCGTGTGCTTGCGCCCAACGCATTTCATGCCGCGCTTCGCCTGGGTGATCGCGAGCTGCGCGAGTTCTCTTTGGAAGCGGCCATTTCCTTCCTCAAGCTCTCCTATGAGTTGTCGCCCTCGTCGTTACAGGCGACCATGGCGGTCTACGAGGAAAAGCGCAATCAGCCGACTACCGAAATTCGCATCGGTGTCTCCCGCATTGCAGACGACGACGTCGTGATCGAAGGAGTGGTCTGGCCCTTGCTCGGCGACGATGAGGAGCGCACGCTCGAGGAGATCGAGGCGGCAATCAAGCGGTTGGGAATCAACCGGATCGTCGCGCACACCCACCGCTTTCCGCTGGAGTACTGCGATGATTGCGGCGCGCCGGTCTTCCCCAACCCATCGGGTCACTCGGTGCACACCGAGCCGCCCGAAGACGGCACTGAGCAACCAGCCAGTCCGTTGCACTGATCGCGACAAGCGAGGCGGCCCCGCGCTCTGAGCGCGTGGGCCGGCCGCTCGCGTCAGTGGACGGTGCGCTCGAAAGTAAAGGTCCCGTCTCGGAAATCGACGGGCACGACATCTTTGGGGCCGATTTTGCCCTCAAGCACACGCTTGGCGAGCGGGTTTTCGATTTGTTGCTGGATCGCCCGTTTTAGCGGACGAGCCCCATACATCGGATCGAACCCCACCTTGGCGATTTCCGCCAACGCCGCATCGCTGACGACAAGCTTCATCTCCTGCGCCGCGAACCGCGCTTCGAGCCGGCGCAGTTGGATGCGGGCGATCTCGGCGATTTGCGACCGGTCAAGAGCGTTGAATACTACGATCTCATCGATACGGTTAATGAATTCCGGTCGAAAATGCGAGCGCACCTCGGACATGACGGCCTCGCGAATCAGATCGGGGTCCTGCCCGGTCATCCGCTGAATTTCGTGCGAGCCCAGGTTCGATGTCATGACGATCACCGTGTTCTTGAAATCGACCGTGCGCCCCTGGCCGTCGGTCATTCGACCGTCGTCGAGAACCTGCAATAAAACGCTAAATACATCGGCGTGTGCCTTTTCCACTTCGTCGAGCAAGATCACACAGTACGGTTTGCGCCGCACGAGCTCGGTGAGCTGGCCGCCTTCCTCGTAACCAACATAGCCTGGCGGAGCGCCAATCAGGCGTGCCACCGAGTGTTTTTCCATGTACTCGGACATGTCGATTCGGATCAAGTGTTCCTCGCTGTCGAACAAAAATTCCGCCAGCGCCTTGCACAGCTCGGTCTTGCCGACCCCAGTGGGGCCCAGGAACAAAAATGAACCGTAGGGCCGATTCGGATCGGCAAGGCCGGCACGCGAACGGCGGATCGCGTCGGAAACCAGACGCACCGCCTCATCCTGGCCAACGACGCGCTGGCGCAAGTGCTGCTCCATATTCAGCAGCTTTTCGCGTTCGCCCTGCATCATCTTGGCCACCGGAATGCCGGTCGCACGGGACACGAGTTCTGCGATCTCCTCCGCACCCACCTCCTTGCGCAACAGCTTGAACTCTCTTTTCGTCCCGGAGGCTTCGGCCGCCTTCAGTTGCCTCTCGAGCTGCGGCAGCTTTCCGTACTGAATTTCGGCTAACTTGTCGAACTGGCCACCGCGCTGCAGCTCGGCCATTTTTGCTCGCAATTTGTCGATCTCGGCCTTGATGTTTGCGGCTCCCTGCACGGCGGCTTTTTCCGAGCGCAGCACTTCGTCCAGGTCGGCGTATTCGCGCTCCAGGCTGCGGATTTCCTCTTCGATCAACATCAGGCGCTTGCGCGAGGCTTCGTCGTTTTCCTTTTTCACCGCCTCGCGTTCGATTTTCAGTTGGATCAAACGTCGGTCCAGGCGATCCATCGCTTCGGGTTTGGAATCGATCTCCATCTTGATGCGCGCCGCCGCCTCATCGATGAGGTCAATTGCCTTGTCGGGCAAGAACCGATCGGTGATATACCGATGCGACAGCTCTGCGGCCGCCACAATGGCGGGGTCGGTAATTTCAACCCCGTGATGCAACTCGTAACGCTCCTGCAGTCCGCGCAAGATCGCGATGGTCGATTCGACGGTTGGCTCGCCGACAAGGATTTTTTGGAAACGTCGCTCCAGCGCGGCGTCCTTCTCGATGTACTTGCGGTACTCATCGAGGGTCGTTGCGCCGATACAGTGCAACTCGCCGCGAGCGAGCGCCGGTTTGAGCATGTTGCCTGCATCGATCGCTCCCTCGGCCTTGCCGGCGCCAACCATGGTATGGATCTCATCGATGAAAACGATGGTCTTGCCCTGATCTGCGGCCAGTTCCTTTAAAACGGCCTTAAGTCGCTCCTCGAATTCACCGCGATACTTTGCGCCGGCCAACAAGGCGGCCAAGTCCAGCGTAAGGACCCGCTTGTCTTTGAGCGTCTCGGGGACTTCTCCGTTGACAATCCGCTGCGCAAGACCCTCCACAATGGCGGTCTTGCCCACACCGGGTTCACCGATGAGCACGGGGTTGTTTTTCGTCCTTCGTTGAAGGATCTGGATCGAGCGGCGAATCTCGTCATCGCGGCCGATGACCGGATCGAGCTTTCCACTGCG
This sequence comes from Burkholderiaceae bacterium, assembly GCA_035621895.1. Taxonomy (GTDB): domain Bacteria; phylum Pseudomonadota; class Gammaproteobacteria; order Burkholderiales; family Burkholderiaceae_F; genus GJ-E10. Next base: position 23,453 of record DASPWJ010000097.1, read on the forward strand.
CGCGCGTTCGGTCAGATCGATCGTATATTTCTTTAGGGCCTCCCGCTGTCCCTCCGCCTCGGCTGAACCCACGTTGGCCCCGCCCCGAACCGCATCGATCGCAGCCTCCAGCGCCTTGCGGTTACCACCGTGCTCGCGCATAAGGCGGCCCGCTTCGCCCTTATCGTCGATCAAAGCCAGGACGAAGAGTTCGCTGGCGATATAGGCGTCACCGCGCTTTAGCGCTTCTTTTTCCGTCTGATTAAGCAGCCCCATCAGCTCCCGGCTGATCTGCACCTGGCCATCGGTGCCTTGCACTTGGGGCAGGCGCTTTAAAGCGGACTCCACCGCCGCGCTTAGTGGGCCGACGGCAACTCCTGCGCGCTGCAGCAGCGATCGCGCCGCACTATCGTCCTGGCGCAGCATCGCGGCTAGCACATGCATCGGCTCGATATATTGTTGGTCATTACCGACCGCGATCGACTGTGCGTCGGCCAGTGCTTCTTGAAAGCGCGTGGTGAGCTTATCTTGGCGCATGAGAGTCTTTGTCGTTTATTTGGGGTCGGCAAGGTTGGCCAAACCGCGCTCCGTCCCGGTCACGCACAACCCTGATGGCACCAAGGTTGGGGAGGTTTGCGCGGATTTCAAGTCCTTTTTCGGGCACCAACGTCCTGTCTCTGTCACGCCGCGATTAGTCCTTGCGCAGCAATTGCCCCCGAGCCCTGCGCGCAGGCGCGACGCCACGAGCGCTTAAATCCAAGGCTCACTGCTTTTGGGCAGCGAGGTCCTGCTGAATGTCCCAGTTTTCGCGTGCACGCTCATCAGTTTGCCGCGACTGGACCCAACGCGTGCCTTTGTCCCCGGATTCTTGCTTCCAAAACGGCGCCTGGGTCTTTAGATAGTCAATGATGAAGCGGCACGCATCAAACGCATGCTCCCGATGAGTGCTTGCGGTGGCGACTAGCACGATGCGATCACCGGGCCGTAGCTCGCCGAAACGGTGAATGACGCGCACCTGGATAAGGTTCCATCGAGCGTGCGCGGCGCGCACAATCTCTTCCAGGCTTCGCTCCGTCATGCCGGGGTAATGCTCCAGCGTGATGCGCTCGACCGGAAAATCGTCGCTGAAATCGCGTGCTACACCAACAAAGCTGACGATGGCGCCGGCCGCCGCGTTGCGCAAGGATTCGATTTCCATGCCGGGATCAAAATCGTCTTGTTGGACGCTGATTTGCCAACGCTCGCTCATACGCGCACTCCAAATTGCCGGGCTGCCTTTTTTCTCCGGGTTGCGCGCGGGCAATCATCCACCCGTGACGGGCGGAAAAAACGCCACTTCAGCGCCATCGCGCAACGTTGCATCATCCGCGCTGACCACTTGATCGAGTGCAATGCGCAATGGTTGCACCTGAGAAAAGGCGCTGCACCAGGGTTCGCCGCGTGAGATGAGCCAGCTGCGCAACTGCCCCAGGTTAGTTACCGTCGCCGGAGCCTCGAGAATGTCGCGCGAGCGACCGACCGCCTCGCGCATACGGGCAAAATACAAAACAGTTAGCTTCATAACGCCGCCATGGATGCTGCGCTGATCGGTCCGGCTGCAGCCGTACGAAATTCACCCTCCGGTGCGCCTAGGCTGGACCCGTCAGCTCCGCGAAAGAAAGAAAACGCACGCTATGCCCGCGCTCAACCGGTGTTGCAACTGGCAAGTCGACAAGCCCGTCGGCCCACGCAACAGAGCTTAGCAGCGAGGAGTTCTGGCTGGGGAAAAGGTCCAGTCCTCCCGCTTCGTTTAATCGCGCCCGCACATACTGTCGCCGAGCGTGATCGGCCGCAAATTGGAAGTCAGCGCGCAGTTGCACGGCTTTGGGCGCGACGTCCTGCACGCCCAGGCACCGCAGCAGAAATGGGCGAACAAACAGTACGAAAGTGACGAAACTTGAAACGGGATTGCCAGGAAGACCGATAAAGGCCACCTGACGCACGTGCCCAAAGGCAAGTGGCTTGCCGGGTTTCATTGCGATTTGCCACAATTGCAGCTCGCCTAAGCTCGTCAGCGCGGCTTTGACATGGTCTTCCTCGCCCACCGATACGCCGCCGGAACTCAAAATTACATCTGCCTCTTGCGCTGCTTTTTCAAGCGCCTGACAAGTGGCTTGCAGCGAGTCGGGAACGATCCCCAGATCGTCGACTGTGCAGCCTAGCGATTCGAGCAATCCCTTTAACACGAATCGATTCGAGTTATAAATACGCCCTGGGGCCGCTTCGGTCCCGGGCATGGCAAGCTCGTCGCCAGTGGTAAATAGTGCCACCCGCGGGCGCCGCACCACGCAAAGACGGGCAACGCCCACCGAAGCTGCGATACCTAAATGCTGCGCCCGCAGGGGCTGGCCCGCGCTCAGCGCCTGGGCGCCACGCGAAAAATCGCTACCCACGCGCCGAATCCACTGGCCCGATTTTGGCGCCTCCAAAATGACGACGCACTCGTTTTCCGTGCGCGTCACCTCCTGCATTACGACCGCGTCGCCGCCTTCGGGAATTGGTGCCCCAGTAAAAATGCGCGCTGCGGCTCCCGCCGGCAGGCGTGTTGGGGGCTGTCCTGCCGCGATGCGCAGACGCACCGGCAGGCTCATCGGTATTTGCGCGATATCGCCACAGCGGACCGCATAGCCATCCATCTGGGCATTGTCCAGTGGCGGCACGTCGACGAGCGCAACTACTGCCTTGGCAAGCACGCGTCCGGCGGCGTCTTGCGTAGGCAGCTCCTCGATGCCATCAAGCGGCCGCGCCGCCGAAAGCATTCGCTGCAAAGCCTCGTCGACCGTCAGCACCAGGGCACCTCAAGGCGGGTCGCGATGAATCGGGCAATCGCGTCAATGTCATTTAGATCCAGTACGGGTACCGGCGATTGTATCGATCCTCCCCCCATCTTCATGTCCGTGGCAAGGGCGATTACCCCGGCGCCGATCATGGGCGCTGCGACGCCCGAAGGCGGTGTGCGATGCGGTGTTCCGATGCCGCTTCGCCGCACTTCAATAAAGGGCAGGCCGGCTTGTCCGCGATAACCTTCGACCAGAACCAGGTCGCAGGGACGCAGCCGTCCAATTTGACGGGCCAACTCGTCTCCCGTCGCATTTTCGGCCGCGTCCTCCTCGCTTAATAGCGCCCAACGACGTCCGGCGCCAATCAAAACCTGACTCGCACCTGCGGCGCGAAAGCGATAAGAATCCTTGCCGGGTCGATCGATGTCGAACCCATGGTGGGCATGCTTGATCGCGGCAACCCGCAACCCTGCCCGGCAGAAATGCTCGATCAGTCGCTCGATCAACGTCGTCTTTCCCGAGCCGGAACTGCCGACAAAACCAATTGCTTTCAAGAGCGCCTTTCGTCTGCGCGCGCTTCGTGCCAGAAGATGCGACGCCGTCGCTTACATGTCCAATGGGTCGCCTTACAGCGCATGCACCTGCAAGAATTGACGTAGCTGCTCAGGGTCGGACGCAAAACGTTCATATCGCTGCGGGAGCTCTTCAATGCCCCGAAATGCAGCCGGCCGCTCAGGCTCGCGACCGATCGCTTCGCGGATCGTCTGCGCAAATTTTACCGCCTGGGCTGTCTCCAGGCAGACCATGGGTACGCCCGCTCGCCGATGTTCGCGAGCCACCTTTACACCATCGGCCGTATGCGGATCAAGCATGCGCCCATCGCGTTCGAATTGGGCCCGAATGGTAGCTATGCGGTCGGCATGCGTGCTGCGTCCGGATGAAAAACCGCTCGCAGCTACGGCGCCCCAAAACGGTGTGTGCTTTAAGTCAAAGCAGGCCTGGGTGTCGATCGACCACCAAAGCTCGCGCACGGCCCCCGGGTCACGACCGACGATGTCGAAGATGAAGCGTTCGAAGTTTGAGGCCTTGGAAATGTCCATCGAAGGACTGCTCGTGACGTACGTCTCTGCCCCACGCCGTACGCGATACCGACCCGTACGGAAAAACTCATCGAGCACGTCGTTTTCGTTGGTTGCCACGATCAGCCGGCCAATCGGCAGTCCCATTTGGCGCGCAATCCACCCGGCCAGCACGTTGCCGAAATTACCCGACGGGACGCAAAAGTCCACTTGCTCAGATTCATCGCGCGCGATGCTGAAGTATCCGCGGAAGTAGTACACCACCTGGGCTACGATCCGCGCCCAATTGATGGAATTGACCGCTCCCAGGTGGTGCTCGCGCTTAAATGCCACATCCGATCCGATGGTTTTTACCAGATCCTGGCAATCGTCAAAGCTGCCCTCGATAGCAATGTTGAAGATGTTCTCGTCTTGTAAGGAGTACATCTGGGCGCGCTGAAAGTCACTCATGCGGCCGTATGGAGAGAGCATGAATACGCGCATGCGGGCCCGCCCGCGCATGGCCACTTCGGCGGCGGAGCCGGTATCGCCTGAGGTGGCGCCCAAAATATTGAGATTTTCTCCGCGACGGGCCAGTTCCTCCTCGAAAAGAACGCCCAGCAGCTGCATGGCGAGGTCTTTAAATGCCAAAGTCGGTCCGTTGGAGAGTTGCAGCAGGTGCAGTCCGGGTTCAAGCTCGACCACCGGTGTGATGCTCTCGCTACCAAAGATTGCCGATGTGTAGGTGCGACGAACCATCCGGTCCAAGTCGGCTGGCTCGTAATCGTCGGCGTACAACGAGAGCACCTGCAGGGCGAGTTGCGCGTAGGACAGAGCGCGCCAGCGCGGTAGAAGCGAATCGACGCGTGGGTACTGCGCGGGTACGACCAGGCCTCCGTCCGGGGCCAATCCCTCCAGCAGCACGTCACGAAACCGGGCCGGCGGCATCTTCCCGCGCGTCGAAAGATATTGCATCGTCAGCGTTTCCTCAGGCCAAGGATTCCTGGCGAATACGGATTACGGGCGCAAGCACGGTGTCGAGCGCCTCGATGCGACGCAGCGCCACGTTGACGTCCCGCTCGAGCGCCTCGTGAGTCAGCATGATGACGTCGGTCTGATTCTCCCCCTCCCCCGGTTCCCGCTGAAACAACGCGTCGATGGAGATGCGACCGTCAGCAAGTATTCGGGCGATGTCGGCCAAAACGCCCGGTTGGTCGGCAACGCGCATGCGAAAGTAATATGAGGTGAGCGTCTCTTCGATGGGCAGCCACGGCAGGTGCATCAATGAGTCGGCCTGAAAGGCAAGATGCGGCACGCGGTCGTCGGGGTCCGCCGTGTGCATCCGTGTCACATCTACAAGATCGGCTACGACCGCCGATGCAGTCGGCTCCGATCCGGCGCCGGGCCCGTAGTACATCGTCGTTCCCACGGCGTCACCTTTTACCAACACCGCATTCATGGCGCCTTCGACATTGGCCAACAGCCGCTGCATGGGCACCAGCGTGGGATGAACCCGCAACTCGACCCCAGCGGGCGTCAACCGCGTGATTCCAAGCAGCTTGATGCGATAGCCAAGTTGCTCGGCGTAGCGCATGTCGGCCGCCGCCAGATCGGCGATTCCCTCGATGTAAGCGGCGTCAAAGCGAATGGGAACACCAAAGGCAATGGCCGAAAGAATCGCGATCTTGTGCGCAGCGTCCGTGCCGTTGATGTCAAAGCTCGGATCGGCCTCCGCATAGCCGAGCTCTTGCGCCTGTTGCAAGGCGGCGTCGAACGAGGCGCCGGTATCACGCATGCGCGACAAGATGAAATTGCTCGTGCCATTGATCACACCCGCGATCCACTCGATGCGGTTGCCGGTTAAACCTTCGCGCAAGGCTTTGATGATCGGGATGCCGCCGCCCACGGCGGCCTCAAAGGCGACCATTACGCCCATTTTTCGGGCCGCATCGAAAATTTCGTTACCGTGCACCGCCAGCAATGCCTTGTTGGCCGTTACAACGTGCTTGTCGTGAGCAATGGCGTCGAGCACAAGCTCTCGGGCTGGCTGATATCCACCGATCAGTTCAACGACAATGTCGATTTCGGGGTTACGCGCGATGTCTTGCAGCTGATTGGTAACCGGAATCGCATCTCCGATCAGCGCTCGCGCGCGCGCCACGTCGCGCACTCCGACCATCGCGATCTCTATGCCGCGCCCGGCGCGCCGCCGGATCACCTCCTGGTTACGCCGCAGGACGTGGAAAGTTCCCCGCCCAACGGTACCCAGGCCTAACAAGCCAACTCGTAATGGTTTCATCAATTTTTCCCGGCGGTTTTTCCGCCGTTCTCAGGCTGCCTTGACGACCATCCCGTCGCGGCGAAACATGTCACGAATACCGCGTACCGCCTGTCGGATCCGCAGTTCATTTTCGATCAGGGCGAAACGTACATGCGTGTCGCCATATTCGCCAAATCCGATCCCCGGCGAGACCGCGACCTTCGCATCGGCCAGGAGCTTTTTGGAAAATTCCAAAGACCCCATGTTGGCAAACGGCGTCGGAATCTGCGCCCAGACGTACATTGTTGCTCGCGGTACATCGACCATCCAGCCAATATCGCGCAAACCCTTGACCAGAACGTCACGGCGCCGCTGGTACTGTTGAGCGATGTCGCGCACGCACTCTTGCGGGCCTTCCAGCGCGGCAATCGAGGCAACCTGGATGGGCGTGAAAGTGCCGTAATCGTGATAGCTCTTGATGCGGGCTAGCGCAGCCACCAAGTCGCTGTTGCCGACCATAAAACCGATGCGCCAGCCGGCCATGTTGTAGCTCTTGCTCAAAGTGAAAAACTCGACCGCCACTTCGCGCGCCCCGGGCACCTGCATGATGGACGGTGCGCGCTTATCGTCAAACACGATGTCGGCATAGGCGAGGTCGTGAACGACGAAAATCGAATGCTCGCGGGCAAGCTCGATGACCCGGCGAAAGAAATCCAGGTCCACACACTGTGCCGTGGGATTGCTGGGAAAGCCGATGACGATCATCCTGGGTTTGGGCAGGGACTCGCGGATGGCGCGCTCGAGTTCACCAAAAAAGTCCACCCCGGGCACCAATTTCACCGAACGGATGTCGGCACCGGCGATGATTGCTCCGTAAATATGAATCGGATAACTCGGGTTGGGCACGAGCACGGTGTCGCCCCGGTCCAGGGTCGCCAGCATCAAGTGCGCCAAACCCTCCTTGGAGCCGATGGTGACGATTGCTTCGGCCTCGGGGTCAAAGTCAACTTGGTATCGGTCCCGATACCAGCTGCAGATGGCGCGGCGCAACCGGGGAATCCCCTTGGACACGGAATAGCCGTGGGTGCTGGGGCGCTGCACCGAATCGAGCAGTTTTTGCACGATATGCGCGGGCGTGGCACCATCGGGGTTACCCATGCTCATGTCGACGATATCTTCGCCGCGCCGGCGTGCAGCCATTTTTAGCTCACCGGTGATATTGAAAACGTAGGGCGGCAGGCGTTGGAGGCGCGAAAATTCAGGCATCGGGTGAATCATCAAATTCCTATAACAAACCGACCAGCACGAGTTTGGCGGCTGCGGCGATGGCGGGGAAAGGTCCTTTTTGCGGGCCAGCTGCCGGCAACCCAATTTAGTTGCATAATTTACCCGATCTGCGCCGTGCAACCGCGGGAGTTCGTCCGCGGCGCGGCGCACGGAGCATGCTTGAAGCTGCACTTCCAGGCGCCGTCGAATCTCAACACCGTAACCGCCTACGGGGCGGGCTACATCGAAGTTAACCGGATTCGCCACAGCGGTTCGTTGATCGTTGCGCCCGACGAGCCGATCCGAGTGTG
>DASPWJ010000098.1:0-6091 GCA_035621895.1 Burkholderiaceae bacterium
GTCTGGCCGCGCACAAAGAACGCAAAGCGCTTGGGCCAAAAAGCGATATTGGGCACCTCGAACACCAAGGTGCCACCAGGACGAAGCGTTGCGTGCAAATTGGCCAACAACGCCCGGGGCGAATGCGCCAGGTGTTCGGCAACGGCCATACAGGTAACCGCGTCAAAACCCTCTTGTAGCCCAGCCAGATTCGCCGTGGGTTCGGTCAGATCAACGTCAACGACGGCGATTCCGCTAGAGCTCGCCAGTTGTGCAATCGCATCCATCGCTGAGCCGTAATAGGCATAGTGCTCTGCCAGCGCGACCCGAAAACCAAGCCGGCGTAGCGTCAGTGGAAAGGCGGCCAAGAATCCGCCGGCATCTAGCACGAAGGCTGCACCCGACCGCGCGAGGATGCGGTACGCACGCCAATAGCGCACCAGGGAGCTGTTCAAATAACCCGCGCAGTCAAAGCGATCTTTACTCCAACCCGCGTTATGACGCGACAGCGCCGACCAGTCTTGTGGCATGCGAACGAGGACCTCCTCGACGGCTTGCCGATACAGACCGCGGAAGGTCTCATAGTCGACCGGCTTCGAGACGTTTTTCGCAGCAGGCAAAGCGCTCACGAGATCGACTGGTGTGAATGGCGGCACGATTGCACAAGACTTAAGTTTTCATTGCCGTGCGCGTCCCGCCCAAGGCACCTTCTAGTGTCCATCGATGTAGGCCCGCCACCATAATGCCAGATTGAACAAATACCAGATCTGCGCTGCAGAGCCGGTTCGCCAAAGCCGCTCCACCGCTGTCTGATCAAGAATTCCGGCGTCGTTGCAAAATGCGTCCAAGTCCGCGCGCGCGCGCTCACCGAGCCGACCCAACAACCATTCGGCCACAGGGACACCGAAACCTTGCTTGGGTCGGTCGATAAGTTCATCGGGGATCAGGCCGCGCACTGCCTTTTTCAGCAAATACTTAAGCGTCCCATCGCCCAGCTTTCGTTGTGTCGGGATGCTCAGCGCGAACTCAACGAAGCGATGGTCCAAAAACGGTACGCGCGCTTCCAACCCGACGCCCATGCTCATCTTGTCCACGCGCATGAGCAGCAATTCGGGCAGGCGCAAGCGCAAGTCCGCATAAGTCATCCAATTCACGTGCGAGGTATCCCACGCCAAGCGCTCGAAATCGCGTCGGAAAGGTTCAATCACCTCCCAGGAGGAGCCCACGTCGGTGCGACAGCCCCACTGCTGCGATAACAGCCGCCTCTTGTGGGTTTCGGTAAAGGCCTCGGCGCCGCTCCAAAAAACGGGCAGCGCGGCGGCGCCCCGCCGCAGCCACTCGTAGGGCAATGTTTCATCGCGACCGCCTAGGCGCATCGCCGCCAATGCAAACCGCTTTGCCATCCGCGGTACGGGCCAGTCATTGGCACGCTGCAGTCGTAGGGAAGTGCGCCATTGGGAGTACCCAAAAAACAGCTCGTCGGCACCCTCGCCCACCTGACAGACCGTCACCCCGTGATTTCGCGCTAGCTGAGAAACGTAGTAAACGGGGAAACAGACCGGGTCAGCGATGGGTTCGTCCTGAAGCAGAACCATGCGGGGCAGAAATTCGATCAGGTCATCGACGCTGAGCAATCGTTCGTGGTGATCTGCGTTCACGCGTCCAGCCATAATCCGCGCGTATCCGAGCTCGTTACGGTAACTCGCATAGTCGGCGTCATAGCCGATTGAGAAGGTACGCACCGGTTTGCTCTCGCCCTCGGAGAAAAGCGCGGTATTGGTGCTTGAGTCGATTCCCCCCGAAAGGAATACCCCAACGGGAACGTCGCTGGTCTTGCGCAGTTGCACGGCATCGCGCAAACGCACCATGAGGCGCTCGCATAACTCGGATTCGCTTGCCTCGCGCAGGGGCTCGACTCGCTCCCAAGGATCCCAGTAGCGCCGTTGCAGTTGCTCTCCGCTCTCGTCCACGCGCATCCAGGTCCCTGGCGGTAGTTTGCGAATTCCCTCAAAAAGCGTTAGTGGTGCCGGAGTCGTCAAAAAGGATAGATAGTGGAACAGCGCGGTAGCATCAACGCTGCGTGCTTGCTGCGGATCGCGCAGCAGCGCCTTAATCTCCGAGGCAAACGTAATGCGCCCGTGGTGCACGCTGTAGTACAAAGGTTTAACACCGAGACGGTCGCGCACGAGCCAGAGCTGGCGTTTTCGACCGTCCCATAGCGCGAAGGCGAACATCCCGCGAAAACGCTCGAGGCAGTCGATTCCCCAATGTTCGAACGCATGGATGATGACCTCGGTGTCCGAATGATCGGTCGTCCAACGATACCGCCCAGTGGCCTCGAGTTCGCGGCGCACCTGGGCGTAGTTGTAGATCTCGCCGTTAAAGCTGATCCAGATGCTTTCGTCCGCATTACTCATCGGCTGCGCCGCCGCCGCGGATAGATCGATGATCGAGAGGCGGCGGTGGCCCAGGCCGATGCGCCGGTCCTGCGCAATCCAGCTACCCGCGCCATCCGGACCACGATGCGCCATGGCATCGCGCATTTGCTCAATGTAGGGGGGCAGGATGTCGAAAGCGCAATTGCGAAAGGACAGCGCGCCGACGATGCCGCACATCAGCGCGTGGCCTCAAACGTGATGAACCAGCCCACGCGGTTGGGTACATGCCTTGCCAGCCAATCAGGCAAGCGAGCGGTGTCATATACGGTGCGCCAGCGACGGATGGTGACGCAGGAGAACCCTCGCAGCAGCTGGCGCACTTCACGAACTGTATAGGCTTTGGTACCAACGCTCTCCATGTGGTGCCAAACGACGTCTGCGGGGGTGCGCCACGGTTTGGCGGCGAGCAGTGCGTGGCGCAGCCACATTTTCGCCACCAGCAGCGACCTGCGTCCGTACACCATGCCGATGAACTTGCCCCCCGGCCGCAGCACTCGCACGATTTCCGCCACGATCGCATCGGGGTGCTCTGAGTGGTGGATTACACCCCACGAATAAACCAAGTCAAAGCGGGCATCGTCAAATGGGAGCTTCTCCGCATCCAAGCGCTGCAAATTCGACTCAAAGCCATAAAGCGCCAGTCGACTGCGAACGGTGTCGATGGCCGCCTGCGTGAGGTCGACGCCGTAGCATTCGCAGCCGGCGCGCGCCCATTGCAGATGATCGGTTCCCGCGCCAACCCCGACCTCTAAAATCCGCTCGCCACGATGCGACTCGAACTGAGCGACCTCGCGAATCATCGGCTCGGCGCAGTATCGATGTTGCTCGATGCGCTCGAACCACTCGCGACTCAGTGGTTGGCTGGTGCCCGCAATCTGCGCGGAGGTTCCGCAAGGCTCTTGTTCCCAGTATTGCCGGACTCGCTGGTTAAGAGTGGATGGCATCTTGGACCTGAAAGGCAATGCGCATTGCATCGAGCTGGCGCTGGAGCGCAACGGGCCAGCGCATCTGCCGCACACCGTCGGCAAAGGCTGCCAACATGGCCAAGTGGCCCTTGTCAGCGCTCGACGACGACCAGACCGGCCCGGCGCGCCCCGAAACGTCCAGGCGTCGATAGTCCTCCAAAGACAGGACGGTGCCGTCCGCGTAAATCTCCATCTTCTCCTTTGGATATTCAGAAGCGCCAAGCGCGGTGTAGGTGAGCGTGCTGAGCGAGCCGTCCTCGTAGCGAATCGTGGCAACAAAATTATCGTCGCGCCGAAGCTCGCGCCCGCGCGGGGAAATAGCTTCGGCCTGTACGCGCAGCGGCGCGCTGTCAGTAAGGAATCCGAATAGATCGTACACGTGGCACGCTTCGCCAATGTTTCTTCCGCCACCTTCCGGGCCGTGGACCCAATGATCCAGAGGAAGGTAGCCCGCATTCATCCGGTAGTTCACAACCAGCGGTGTCGCCCGCTGCTGGATCAAGGTGCGCGCAGCTTCCAATGCAGGAGCAAAGCGACGGTTATATCCCGTCAAAAGCAAGGGCGTGACGGTATTTTGCGAAAAATAGCGCTCAATCGACGACAGCTCGTCGGCAGTGATCGCAAGCGGTTTTTCGACCAATACGTGTTTGCCGGCCGCCAGAGCCTGCAAGACCATTGAGGCATGCAAGTTGTGTCGCGTTGCAATCAGCACCACGTCCACGTCCCGATCTTCCAGCACGCGCTCAAACTGTGTGGTCGCGTATTTGGCGCCATGGCGCCGCGCGATCAACTCCACAGTTGCACCGGTTCGACCCACTACCGCATGCAGTGCGTACCGATCGCGCAGACGTTCCAGATTGGGAATATGCATACTCTGCGCAAAGGACCCGGCGCCAATCAACGCCACACGCAGCTGCTTGGAGCGAGCCGTGGGCGATCCGACGATGGTCGTCACGGCCGACGCAGGCACCGCATCCGGCTTTGGGTAGGTCAACAAGGCAAGCAGCGGCCGCTCTTCGTTTTGATTCAGTGCTCCATAAGCCTGCGTTGCGTTCTCAAGCGGTGTCACGCTGCGTGTAAGGTGGTCCAGACGAATCGCGCCCGAGGCCAGCAGCTGAAGGTACGCTTGCATGTTGCGATTTTCCGTCCACCGCACGTAGGCCGGCGGATAGTCAATGCCGTCGCTCTCATAGCTTGGATCGTAGCGGCCCGGGCCGTACGAGGTTGCGATCAGAAGATCGAGCTCGCGTTGGTACAGCTGCGTGCGGTCCAAGTCCAATCGCACATCCCCAACGATTACCACGCGGCCCTTCACGCGACAAGCCTGCGCGGCCGTATTGACGAGCTGGGGATCGCTTGAAGCGGCGGTGATGATGACCCCATCAGCGCCCAGGCCGTCCGTGTACGAAGCAATTCGTTGCGCATAGTCTTGGGCGGCAAGCGAGGCGTCGATTCCGCCTGCGCGCGCAACGGCCACACGACCCGCATCGGGATCAACTGCAAGGACACGACACGCGTTGGCCCGGAGTAATTGCACCGTGATCTGACCGATCAAACCCAGACCCACAACGACAAAGGTTTCGCCTAATTGAGGCGCCGCGCGCCGCACACCCTGCATTGCAATGGCACCCAGTGCGACCGTGCTAGCCGCATCGGCCTCAACACGCTGGGGGATCTTCACCGCAAGGTTGACCGGAATGTCGACCCATTGCGCATGATTGGCCAGGGAGGAACCGGCGCAAGCTACGCGATCACCCGGGGCAAAGTAGTCGACTTCCTTGCCCACCGCCTCCACAACGCCGGCGAGCGAATAGCCGAGTGGACGCGCTTGGGTTTGTCCGAGGGCGCGCTCAAGCGTCCTACCCAAACCCTCGTTACGAATCATCTCGATTGCACGACGAATTTTCTGTGGCTGTCGGATCGCTTGTTGCAAGAGCGGTTGCGCGGCAGCGCGAATCCCCGCGACCTCGGTGCCCGTGCTGATGCAAGAGAACTCGACGCGAACCAAAATGCCGCGGGCCGATGGCTGGGGCGCAGGGACCTCAACCACCCGGACTTCTCCCGCGTGAACGATGACCTGTTTCATAGTGCGGGGTTTTGCAGCAACAACGCGGTTTGCATACCCGCAGATTTGGTAGCCATACAACGCAGGGCGACGATCGGTGCCATCGGAGCGAGATTATCGATTACCGCCTCCAGTTGCGGGTCCGGTCGGCGGCCTTTGCCATGCGCGATTATGCGGCATCCGTCCAGCGAACAGGCCTTGCAGCTCGCGTGTCGCGCGATGGCGCCTGGCGCATTTGCTTGCCACGCGCCAGCAGCGCAACAGTTTGTGCGCACGGCAACTTCTGCGCTCGGGAGGCCAGCTCGGGCCGACACGACACTGCGGCAAGCTTATAACGTCAGACGGCAAGCACGTCGCGAAAATACGCAATCGTCTCGCGCAAGCCATCCTCCAGGGCGACCTTCGGCTCCCAGCCCAACTGCTCGCGCGCCAGCGAGATGTCCGGCTGCCTCTGGCGCGGATCGTCGGCCGGCAGCGGCTCAAAAGCGAGCTTGCTGCGCGAGCCAGTCAATCGCAGGATTTTCTCGGCCAGCTCCAGCATCGTGAACTCGCCCGGGTTGCCAATATTGACCGGGCCGGTAAAGTCGTCGGCCGTGCCCATCGTTCGTACCAGGGCCTCAACCATGTCAGCGACATAGCAAAAG
>DASPWJ010000099.1:0-93770 GCA_035621895.1 Burkholderiaceae bacterium
CAAGATACCGTCCAAGTGATCGCATTCGTGCTGCACGACGCGAGCATGAAAACCGTCGGCTTCGCGCGAAAAGGGTCGTCCCTGTGGATCAAACCCACTGTAGCGCACGCGCAATACTCGAGGCACGACGCCCCGCAGGCCCGGTACTGACAGACAGCCCTCCCAGCCGTCCTCAAGGATTTCGGTCAGAGGCTCAATGGTCGGATTAATCAGCACCGTTTGCGGGACCGGTGGCGCGTCGGGGTAACGATCGTTGTGGTCAAAACCGAAAATCACCACACGGATGTTTTCGCCGATCTGAGGGGCCGCCAGGCCCGCGCCCTCGGCCGCATACATCGTCTCGAACATATCGGCAATAAGCGCATCCAATGCCGCCGAGTTGAACTCAGTAACCGGCTGGCTCACCTGCAGCAGTCGCGGGTCTCCCATGCGCAGGATCGGTCGGATCATCAGGCACCCCGTACCGCGTATTCGAGCACGCGCACGGCGCGCACGATCGTTTGCTGCAGGACCTCACTTAGCTGGGTGAGTTCGACCCGAGTCTTGCTGTCGCCACGCCCGGCAGCATGGTTGACAACGACACTAAGGGAAGCATAGTCAAGCTGCGCCTCGCGTGCTAACGCCGCCTCCGGCATACCTGTCATTCCAATGATATCGGCGCCGTCGCGCTCCAGGCGGTCGACCTCCGCCGCAGTTTCGAGTCGTGGGCCCTGAGTGCACGCGTAAACAGCGCCATCAAATACCGCCTCGCCGGCGCGCGCGGCGGCCTCCAACAGGCGCTGACGCAAGCGCTCGGTGTAAGGCTGTGTGAAATCAATATGGGTAATTGCGTTGAGCCCGCTTTCAAAGAAAGTCGATGTGCGGCTGTGCGTGTAGTCGATTACTTGATGCGGAACCACGAGCGAGCGCGGCACGAGGTCGGCACGAATGCTGCCCACGGTTGCTAACGCGAATATGCCCTCGACCCCAAGCTCCTTTAACGCCCAAATGTTGGCTCGATAGTTGATCTCGTGGGGCGCGATGGTGTGTCCGTACCCGTGTCGCGCGACAAAAACGATGTCCCGTCCTGCGAGTCGGCCGAAGGTCAGCGCCCCAGAGGGTTCGCCATATGGCGTACGCATTACCTGCCGTCGGGGCGTATCGAGCGCCGCCAGCTTTACGAGTCCGCTGCCCCCAATGATGCCAAACATCAACTCGCTCCTTCTTTGCCGAGCAATGCCAGCAGTCCGTCCTCGTCGATGACGGCAACACCGAGTTCCTGCGCTTTGGCAAGTTTGCTGCCGGGATCTGCTCCGACGAGGATATAGTTCGTTTTGCGCGAGACCGCGGAGCTTACGTGCCCCCCAGCGGCCTCGATGCGGGCACTTGCCTCTTCGCGCGTAAGGTTGGGCAGCGTCCCCGTAAGTACAAAGCTCATGCCGACCAGTGGCTGCGCGCGCTGCGCGACGGACTGCGGTGCAATATGGATCTTGCGCAACAACGCGGCAATTTCCGTGCGATTTCGCGGCTCCTCGAAAAACTGGCGTATCGAGTGCGCAACGACGGGCCCAATGTCGGGCACGCGCAGCAACTGCTCTTCATCGGCGCCAGCAAAAGCTTCAAAACGCCCGAAATGCCGGGCCAGATCGCGCGCCGTCGTCTCTCCAACGTGGCGAATGCCAAGCGCGAAAATGAATCGCTCCAGGCTCGTGGAGCGCGCTCGCTCCAGCGCCTCGAGCAGATTTGCCGCCGACTTTTCGCCCATGCGATCGAGCGCGGCGAGCACTTTTAGCTCGAGGCTGAACAGACCTGCCGGGTGGGTGACAAGCCCTGAGTCGACGAGTTGGTCCACGATCTTTTCGCCTAAACCGTCGATATCCAACGCGCGCCGACTGGCAAAATGCAGCAGCGCCTGCTTGCGTTGGGCGGGACAAATCAGCCCGCCACTGCAGCGGGCAACGGCCTCGTCTGCCGCACGCACTACCGCCGACCCACAAACCGGGCAGTGTTTCGGTAAAACGAATTCGCGGGCATGCCGCGGACGCCGCTCTGGTAAGACTGAGACCACTTCGGGAATGACATCGCCCGCGCGGCGCACTACAACGGTGTCGCCAATGCGGATGTCCTTGCGTCGAATTTCATCTTCGTTATGCAGCGTCGCGCTGCTTACCACTACTCCGCCAACTTCCACCGGTGCAAGCCGCGCCACAGGCGTTAGTGCGCCGGTGCGGCCGACCTGCACGTCGATGTCCAAGAGCGTGGTGAGCGCCTCACGGGGCGGAAACTTGCGCGCGACCGCCCACCGCGGCGCGCGCGCCAGCGAGCCAATGTGCTGCTGCTGGCTCAAATCATTTACTTTGAAGACGACGCCGTCGATCTCGTAGGGCAGCGCATCACGACGCTCGGCCATGCTCTGGTAAAAACCGCGCAAACCGTCCATCCCCTGCACCACCGCACGATGCTCGCAAACCGGCAACCCCAGCGTTTGCATCCAGTCCAGTAAGGACGACTGCGTGTTTGGCACAGGCGCAGACTTTGCGGCGACGGCCGCCGGCGGCAACGCCGCAACGCCGTATGCGAAAAAGCGCAAGCGTCGTTGTGCCGTGATCTTGGCATCCAACTGGCGCAAGCTGCCCGCAGCAGCGTTGCGTGGATTGGCAAACTCTTTGCCACCAGATGCGCGCTGCGTAGCGTTCAGCCGCTCAAAATCGCGTCGAAACATCAATACCTCGCCGCGAACTTCCAGTTCGGTTGACGCATGTGCCACCAGGCGCAGGGGAACGCTGCGAATCGTGCGTACGTTTTCCGTCACATCTTCCCCTACCATGCCGTCGCCGCGCGTAGCCGCCCGCTCAAGCATGCCTCCTCGATAGGTCAGACTGACAGCCAGACCGTCGAATTTGAGCTCACAGCAGTACGCCGCTTGCTTCACGCCCAGCGCGGCACATACGCGCGCGTCAAATGCCTCGGCCTCGGCATCATCCAGAGCGTTGTTCAGCGACAGCATCGGAATCTCGTGAGGTGCTGGCTGAAGGTCCGAACGCACGGCGCCGGCAACGCGCTGCGTAGGCGAATCGGGGGCCCGAAGTTCGGGGTAGCGCCCTTCTAGGTCCTGCAATTCGCGCAGTAAACGATCGTATTCGGCGTCCGGGACCTCGGGAGCGTCTAAAACGTAGTAGGCGTAGTCAAGCCGCTCGACCTGCGAGCGCAACTGGGCGATTCGCTCACGCACACTGCCCGTGGCCTTGCGCTCAGACTCGGCAGCCTGCGACTTTGCCGGTTCCTGGGCCGATTTTCGCGTCATGCTTCGTCGCCGCACGACGGTTTTGGCAAGTGCCCGGCACGATGGCGGCAGTCAGACATACATACGGCGCGCTCGCACGCTTCCTGGTTCGATGCCCGTCGCCACCATTTCCTCATATAGCCGCGCAAGCTGAGTTTGCACGGTGGCAAGCGAGTTGGACTCGATCGGGTCTCCATTGTCGTCGACCACGCGCCCGCCGAGCATCGCCGCCAGCGCCGTTGCGCTCTCGACCATCGAGCCAAAACCATTTGCGGCGATGGGAGCCACAGCAATGTCAAACTCGAGCATCAGTCGCTTCATGGAAACCGTATCCGCCTCCAAGGCATAGAGCGCCTCGCCCTGAGCGTCGTAATGAACCCATCGCTGTCCATTCGTGGCCACGAAATGCGCCTGCTGCGCCGCGCTACGCATCTGCGGACCCGTCCAAGCCGCACCGGAGGATTCAACCGTCATGCCGATCTTCATGTCAAAGCGGGCACAAAGTCGATCGAGTTCCTGCGCCTGCTCAAGCAGCTTCTGGATGTCAGGGGCGTCAACATCGGCATCGAGCGTGTTGGCCACCTGCTGGACGATCTGAACGAAGCGGATGAGCTCTGCTTCCTCGATGCGCCCATGCCGGTCCGCGAGCTGGATGGAGGCCAGTGCGTCCGTGTAGTAGCCAAATCGGTCGGGAAGTACCCATTGCTGGTGGCGGCCATCCCAGACAACGAAGTGCACCGGCAGCCGCCAGGCCGTGTGAGCCAAGACTGCGGCCGCATCGATCACGCTCACACCGTCAACCGCGCGCGCACAGCGAATTTCCAGCGAGCAATCGAGCAGCGGATCCTCCACCCAGTCGGGGCGCAGTAAAGCCGCGGGCGCGCGCAGCGCTTCGGACGAAACTTGGGGTTCGGCGAGAGCCGCTGGTGCAGCGCTTTGCGGTGTCGGCCACCCTTGCTCATCTGCCGTGTGCGTGGGCGCCGGCGCCTCGGCCGGCTCGATTGGTTGTATGCCCAGACTCGGCTCTACTCGTCCCGGGCGCCCTCGCACCGGCACCGCGCCCGCATCCGCTATGGGCGACGGGTCCCGCAAATCCGCTGTCCCGGCTCCAAGCAGCGCGTCGCGCACACCGCCGTGCAATCGGTCGCGCAGGCGACGCAGCAAGCGCCGCTCCTTCCACTTTTCGCTCAGATACAGCGCCAGCAGTAAGAGCGCCGCAACAGCGAACAAGGCCAGATGCAGATCGCTCACGAGGGGACCATCAAAAAGGGAACTTACGCCGCCTCCGCGGTAAGTTGCACCGCACTATCAATGTCGACCGCAACGATACGCGATACACCCTGTTCCTGCATCGTCACGCCAACGAGTTGCTCGGCCATCTCCATGGCGAGCTTGTTGTGCGTGATGAACAAAAACTGCGTCGCATCCGTCATTGAGCGTACCAACTCGCAAAAGCGCTCGGTATTGGCATCATCCAGAGGTGCGTCGACCTCATCAAGCAAGCAAAACGGTGCGGGGTTGAGCTTAAAGAGCGCAAACACTAGCGCCGTGGCGGCGAGCGCTTTCTCCCCGCCCGATAGCAAGTGTATGGAACTGTTGCGTTTGCCAGGAGGTTGCGCGGTCACCAGCACACCGGCGTCGAGTATTTCCTCTCCGGTCATCGACAAGCGGGCCTCGCCGCCGCCAAACAGACGCGGGAATAGCTCCCCGAAGTGTCGATTGACCTCGTCAAAGGTCTGTTGCAACAGTTGCCTCGTTTCCCGGTCGATCTTGCGAATCGCATCTTCCAAAGTGGATACCGCTGCCTGCAAATCCTCAGACTGCGCGTGCAGAAAGCTTTGGCGTTGAGTCGCCGTTTCGAGCTCTTCCAGAGCAGCCAGGTTCACCGCTCCTAGCTCGGCAATCGCCTGCGCAAGACCGGCAATCTCGGCTTCCTGTTCGCCGACGGCAGCCGCGCCTGGCAGCTGCGTGCGCAGCGCCTCGATGTTCGCACCCGATTCATGCAATTGCTTTTCAAACTGTTCCACCGATAGCCGGGCGGCTTGTTCCTTGAGTTTGAGCTCCGTGACGCGCTCGCGTCGAGGCTGTAAGCCGCGTTCGATTTTTTGCCGCTGCTCCTCGCTCGCGCGGGACTTTTGCATCGATTCGTCCACCAATGCCCGCGCGCCGGCCACGGATTGTTCCGCCGTAACACGCCGCTGCAGCCACTGCTCCAAACCGCCCCGCGCCGCAGTATCGTCGAGTTTGGCAACTTCCAACTGACCCTGCTCAATTTCCGAACCTAGCCGCTCGGCATCACCGGCTGCGACCGCAATGGCGTGCTCCACATCGGCGATGCGCTCAAGCGTCGCTGTAGCCTCAAACTCCAGTCGCTGGCGCTCGGCCTCTCGCTGGCGCGAGCGCTCGCGGTGCTCCCGCAAGGCTTCGCTTGAGCGCTCCTCCTCAAGCCGCGCTGCTTCGACCGCCTCCTGCATTTGCCCTAATGCTGCATCGAGTTCGGCAAATCGTCGCTCTGCCGCATCGCGCTGGCGGCCCAGCTCCTGCTCTTCGACTGCGAGCTCTTCGAGTTCGGTCTCAATCTGCCCGCCGCGGTGACGAATTCTCTCGATGAGTTCACCCAAGCGCACCGCCTCAAGCTGAAGCTCATGCAGCCGTGTGCGCAGGCGACCGGCGTTTTCTCTGGCACTTTGTGCATCCTGTTGCGCCTGCCGCACCTGCGCATCAAAACGCGCCAAGTCCTCAGCGGCTTGCTCGTCGATCAAGCGTTGCGCCTTGATCTGCCGCTCCAGGTTCTCGACCTCACGCTTTCGCGCCAGCAAACCCGACTTGCGGTCGTCGGGAGCGAAAAATCGAACCGCATGCCGCGACACCAGATGCCCCGCCGTAACAACAAACTGTTCGCCTGGTGCAAGTTGCCGGCGGGCGGCAAGCGCGGTCTGCAAATCGGGTTGAACAAATGTGCGGCAAAGCCAGTCTTCCAACACGGCTCGAACGCCCTGCGCATCGGCCCCGCTGCGCACGTTCACCAGTTCGCTTAGGCGGCGCCACTCCGATTTGGGCTGAGCCGTCTGCGTCAGCGTGCTACTGTCGCCCTCGGCGCAAAAAAAACTGACCCGGGCCGGGGGCGCGAGCTGCCCGAACGCCGCCATCGGTTCGAGTCGACCCACTTCGATGGCCTCGACTCTCTCGCGCAGGACCGCTTCCATTGCGGTTTCCCAGCCGGCCTCGACATCCAGCAGCCGAAACAAGCGTGGCAGCGACTCGAGTCCCTGCGTGCGCAGCCAAGGATCGAGCCGCTCATCGGCCTCGATGTTGACCAGGGTTTCCTGGACTGCATGCAGGCGGGCTTCGAGCTTATGTAACTCGGCCGAGGCTTGGCTGCGTCGCTGGATTTGCTCCTGTCGCTGGGACTGAAGCTCCTGTTCGCGCGCTTCGGCACGTGCACCGCGAGCCTGTGCGCTCTCGTATTCGCCCTGTGCCGCAGCTGCATCGGCCTGCAAACGCACCAGACGGTCCGCATCCGGCCGGCCAAGCTGCTCTTGCTCATCGGCCAGGCGCTCCCGGCGCACGAGCAGTCCGTTGGCTTGACGCTCAAAGGCTTGCATTTGCTGGCTCGCGTTGGCAATTTCTTGTGCCGAAGACGCCGCCTGAGCCCGCGCGGCCGTCAATGCCTCCCGCGCCGTCTGGTTCGCCGCCTCAAATTGGGGCTGCTCGCCCTCCAGTGCGCGGCATGCCTCCCGCGCTTGTTCCAGGCGCACCGAAACCGACTCGGCCGTTTGTCGCAGTTCGGTTGCACGCTGGCGAAGTTGAACCTCCTCCTCCTGACGGCGTGTGCGCGACTGCGCGAGACTTTCGATGCGGGCTGCCAGGCGCGCGCGGGCCTCTAGCGTCGCTCGTATCTCGGCTTCCAGGCGCCCAATCTCGGTGTTGATGCGCGCAAGTTCCGAGTGTGCTGCATTGGCCGCATCATTGGCGCGGTATTGGGCATCCCGCTCTTGCTCGAGACGTAACTCCACGGCCCGCAGCTCAGCCAACTGCGCCTCGATCTGCGCCTCTCCTTGCTCGATGTCGCGAGCAAAGCGACTGCGCTCGGCCAGCGACTGCTGCTGGCGCGTGAGCCACAGCAGTGCCTGCGCCTGTCCATGCTGTGCCGTCAAATCGCGGTACTGGCGTGCAACTTGCGCCTGCTGTCGCAGGTGCTCGATTTGTCCATCGAGTTCCCGCACCACATCGCCAACGCGCAACAGGTTCTCGCGCGTATCGGCCAGACGAGTCTCCGTCTCGCGTCGCCGCTCTTTGTATTTCGTGACCCCGGCTGCCTCTTCCAGAAAGACCCGCAACTCTTCCGGCCGTGCTTCGACGATGCGCGAAATCATCCCCTGGCCGATGATCGCGTAGGCGCGCGGTCCTAGACCCGTGCCCAAAAACAAGTCATGCACGTCGCGGCGACGTACCTGCTGGTTGTTGATTAAGTAAGCGGCAGAGTTATCGCGCGTGAGGATGCGTTTGACCGACAGCTCGCTGAAACGGCCCCATTCGCCGCCCAAACGCCCGTCGCTGTTGTCGAACACGAGTTCCACGCTCGCCCGCCCCGCGGGCTTGCGGTCGGCCGCCCCATTGAAAATCACATCCTGCATGGACTCACCACGCAGTTCCGCCGCCTTGCTCTCGCCTAGCACCCATCGCACCGCGTCGATCACGTTGGACTTGCCGCAACCATTGGGTCCAACCACGCCGACAAGGCGGCCGGGAAAGTCGATCTGAGTCGGATCGACGAATGATTTAAAACCGGCGAGTTTTATCTGCCGCAATCGCACCTTATGTTCTCCGGCCCAGTGGCCTCACTTTCTTGCCTCACGCCCCCGGCGGCGCGTTCATGCGGCGGTTGCGCTGCAGCGGCCCCGCCGCTTGCGGCGCAATTCGCCCTCGCTGCTCTTCTTTTAAGCTCGGATCGGGCGGGCGAAACTATAATGATAGCGAAACGCTCGACCCGCCGTCCGGCAGCAGCCGTGATCCCGGTTAGTGGGCGATAGGTTTGAGTACGGCAGCCATGAAAAAGCGAGTTTCCGACATCCTGGAGTCCTTTGCTAATCCGAACCCCGGCCGCGATTACCTGGTCCGAATCGAAATCCCCGAGTTCACCTGCCTGTGCCCGAGAACCGGACAGCCGGATTTTGGACACTTTGAACTCGAATTTGTCCCGGACCGGCGCAATGTGGAACTCAAGAGCCTGAAGCTTTACATGGGAAGCTATCGCAACGAGGGAGCCTTTCACGAAGCGGTAACCAATCGCGTACTCGACGATCTTGTTGCCACCATGGCACCTCGCTTTTTGCGCATCACCGCGCGCTGGAATGTACGCGGCGGAATCTATACCACGGTAATCGTCGAGCACCGCAAGCGCGGTTGGAAGCCGCTGACGCCGATCGAGCTGGGCGCGCACGCTCTTAGGTCCCACCGCATCGAGGCGTTTGGATCTTGACGCCGCGGATGAACCCCGCACTCGAGTTGCTGCGGCCCTATCCCTTTGAGCGGCTGCGCACGCTGCTTGCGCCGCTTACACCTCCTCCGGACCGAGCGCCGATCAATCTTTCAATTGGCGAACCCAAGCACGCCACGCCGCGATTGCTCCTCGAGGCCCTGACGGGCGCCCTTGCGACGCTTTCTCGCTACCCCGCCACCAGAGGCACCGATGAGTTGCGCGCAGCCATTGCCGCTTGGCTAATGCGCCGTTACGGGCTGCGGCACATCGATCCGCATACGCAGGTGCTTCCCGTTAACGGTTCGCGGGAAGCCTTGTTTGCCTTCGCTCAGGCGACAATTGATGCGCGCGGGCACGAACTCGTGCTATTGCCCAACCCGGGATATCAAATCTATGAAGGAGCCGCGTTGCTCGCCGGCGCGCAGCTTCGGCACCTGCCGACGACGAAGGCCAACGGCTGGCGCATGCCCTTTGAACGTGTCAGCGCTCAGGACTGGGAGCGAGTACGGTTGGTCTACGCTTGCTCGCCGGGAAACCCTACGGGACACGTGATGTCACTGCAGGAGTGGACGGAGCTCTTCGAACTGGCTGATCGCCACGACTTTCTCATCGCGTCCGATGAGTGTTATTCGGAGATTTATTTCGACGAAACCCAGCCCCCACTCGGTGCGCTGCAAGCGGCTGAGAGCTTGGGACGCAAAGGCTTTGAGCGCCTGGTGTGCTTTAGCAGCCTCTCGAAGCGCTCCAACGCGCCCGGACTGCGCTCGGGCTTCGTCGCGGGCGATGCGCGCGCATTGGAACGCTTTCTTGCCTACCGGACCTACCACGGATGCGCGATGAGCCCCGCCACCCAGGCGGCGAGCATCGCTGCCTGGAACGACGAAGCCCACGTGATTGAGAACCGGCGCCGGTACGCCCACAAGTTCGAGCACGCACAACCTCAAATCAACCAGGTGATGCCCGTCGCCATGCCCAAAGCCGCGTTTTATTTGTGGGCCCAGACGCCGGGCGACGATGTGCAGTTTGCGAGTAGGCTTTACGCGGAGCAAAACGTGATGGTACTGCCGGGCAGTTTCCTGGCTCGTACCGCTGACGGGAGCAATCCGGGTGCAGGTTACGTACGCATCGCGCTTGTGGCCGAGGAAGCGGAGATCTTCGACGCAACCCAACGTATTGTTGCCAGCGCCCGTGCGGCAAACCCCAGCAGCTAGTTTTTGAGCGGAGTTTCCATGACGCACCAAGAAGCGATCGAACAGGCCTGGGAGCAACGCAGCCAGTTGAACAGCGAATCCGCACCCCAAGCGCTGCGCGACGCAGTCGACCAGGCCCTGGCCCACCTCGATGCGGGGCGATTGCGCGTGGCCGAGAAGCGTGAGGGTGCCTGGATCGTGCATCAATGGCTCAAGAAGGCGGTCCTGCTCTCCTTCCGGTTGCAGAACAACCGGGTGCTGGGTCAGCCGGCGGACACGGCCCTGCGCTTTTACGACAAGGTCGATACCAAATTTGCGCGCTTTGATGAGGCACAATTTCGGGCGAGCGGCATCCGCGTCGTTCCCCCGGCGGTCGCGCGCCGCGGCGCCTATATCGCGCGCAATGTCGTTTTAATGCCATCATTCGTCAATATCGGCGCCTACGTTGACGAGGGCACGATGGTCGACACCTGGGCTACCGTTGGCTCCTGCGCCCAGATCGGCCGCAATGTGCATCTTTCCGGTGGCGTTGGCATTGGCGGCGTGCTCGAGCCAGTACAGGCCGCCCCGACCATCATCGAAGACAATTGCTTTATTGGCGCGCGCTCCGAAGTGGTCGAAGGCGTCATCGTTGAGCAAGACGCGGTTCTGTCGATGGGCGTGTACATCGGGGCAAGCACGCGCATTTATGATCGCGAAACCGGGCAAGTCCTGTACGGCCGCGTGCCTCGCGGGGCGGTCGTAGTTCCCGGGTCAATTCCATCGAAGGACGGAACACACAGCCTGTACTGTGCGGTGATCGTCAAGCGGGTCGACGCACAGACACGCGCGAAGACTGCGATCAATGACCTGCTACGCGAGGCCGGGGCCTAGCGCCGCTGCATGGCGTAGCATCGAGCAACAGGAGGACTAATTGATGATGACGCTGGAACGACTTTTTGCGCTGATGGCCGAAAAAAAGGCCTCCGACCTTTTCTTGGCTGTGGGTTCGCCCATCACCGTAAAGATTAACGGCGTGTGTGTTCCCATTAATCAAGACCGCCTGATGCCGCAAAATGTCGTCGAGTTGCTCACGGAGCGGCTGAGCGATGCCCAGTTTCGCGAGCTCGAGGAGACCAATGAACTGAACATTGGTCTTCCGGTACAAGGCTTGGGAAGCTTTCGGCTCAGCGCATTTCGTCAGCGCGGTTCGATATCGGCCGTGTTGCGCTACATACCCAGTGAAATCCCGCGTCTTGACGAACTGCAGCTGCCACCGGTCTTCAAAGACCTTGCACTCTCGCGCCGCGGTCTGGTTTTAGTTGTCGGTGCGGCCGGCTCGGGCAAGTCGACTTCCATTGCTTCGATGATCGACTATCGCAACGAGTTGCAAACGGGTCACATATTGACGTTCGAGGACCCGATCGAATACCTGTTCCAAAACAAAAAATCCATTGTCAACCAGCGCGAAATTGGCACCGACGCTCAGTCGCTGCAAACCGCGATGCGCAGCGCATTGCGCCAGGCTCCCGATGTCATGTTCATTGGCGAGATTCGCGATCGCGAGACCATGGCCGCGGCCCTTGCCTACGCAATGTCTGGGCACTTTCTCATTGCAACCATGCACGCAACCAACAGTGCCAACTCGCTCAACCGCATCATCAATTTCTATACACCGGAGACGCGCGCTGCGCTTTTTGAGGACATCGCCACATCCCTAAGAGCCGTGGTTTGCCAGCGCCTGGTGCGCTCGCGCAAGGGTGGCCGAGTGCCCTCGGTCGAGGTGTTGATGAACACCGGCCATACGCGCGATCTGATCGTCCGAGGCGACGTTTCGGGAATCAAGGAGGCACTTGCCCAAAGCCTGGTGCCCGAAAACCAGTCTTTTGAACAGAGCCTATACAGTCTGCTCAAAGCAGAGGAGATCACGCGCGACGATGCATTGGCTGCGGCCGACTCTCAAAATAACTTGCTGTGGTTTATTAACAATGCGGGCAAAGCGCGCGGACCGTCTGCGTCGAGCGCCGGCCAAGGTGAACCCAGCTCCTCGTCGTTCACCGAGATTACTTTGAACATCTGATGCGCGCAACCACGCCAGCCCGCGCCGAGCACAGCGTCTCTGACTCGCCAACTGTCGCTTTGGTAAAGGCGCTAATCGCCCGTAACTCCGTTACTCCGGTCGACGCGGGCTGTCAGGAGTTGCTGGCCGAGCATCTGCGGGCAAGCGGATTTGTCGCGGAGCGCTTTGATCGTAATGGGGTCTCCAACACGTGGTTGCGGCGCGGTACGAAACGACCGACTTTCGTTTTTGCGGGCCACACGGATGTAGTTCCGTCGGGGCCAGTGCAGCGCTGGCACTCCGACCCATTCGTGCCTGCCGAGCGCGACGGCTGTTTGTTCGGGCGCGGGGCAGCGGACATGAAAACTTCCCTTGCGGCATTTGCGGTTGCCGCCGAGGAATTTGTCGCTGAACGGCCCGAGCACGCCGGCTCTATTGCCATGCTGCTGACTTCGGACGAAGAAGGACCGTCCATCGACGGCACGGCGATAGTCGTGCAGGCCCTGGCGGAGCGTGGCGAGGAAATCGACTATTGCCTCGTTGGAGAACCAACGTGTGTGAAAAAGCTCGGTGACACGATTAAAAATGGGCGACGTGGATCGCTTTCGGGCCATCTGGTTGTGCACGGCATCCAGGGACATGTTGCCTACCCTCACTTGGCCCGCAATCCCATTCACGACGTCGCCCCCGCGCTGGCCGAATTGGCAACCGCCCGCTGGGATGCGGGTGACGCCGACTTTCCGCCAACGACCTACCAGGTCTCGAATATCCACGCCGGCACGGGCGCTGGCAACGTGATCCCCGGGCAGTGTGAGGTCGACTTCAACCTTCGGTTCGCGCCCGTGTCCAGCCCCGAATCCCTGCGTATGAAGGTCGAGGCGGTTTTGCGAGCGCATCGGCTCGAATACGAGCTGCATTGGACCCTTGGCGCGCAACCGTTTCAGTGCGCCCCGGGGCGCCTGCTCGATACCTTAAGCGCAGCCATTGAGAGCACGGTGGGCATCAAGCCGACGCGATCGACCACCGGGGGCACTTCTGACGGACGGTTTCTGGCGACAATATGTCCGCAGGTAGTGGAATTTGGCCCTCCGAATGCAACCATACACATGGTCGATGAGCGTGTAGCCCTGAGCGATATCGACGCGCTAAAAGAGATCTATCGACATACGCTCGTGGGCATCCTGGCTGACTAACCGATCTTCGCCCGCAAAAAACTCAGCAATGACCATTGATGCCAAGGCCAATCTGCGGACCGTACGCGACACCTTGCGCTTCGCGGTGACCCGCTTTAACGAAGCGGGGTTGTCGTTCGGTCATGGCCAAGCCGACGCATTCGACGAGGCATCGTTTCTGGTTTTGCGTGCACTATCGTTGCCTGTCGAACGCATGGATGTGTTTCTTGACGCCTTCCTGACGATGGGCGAAATCAACGCCTTGCTGCAGCTGATCGAGCGGCGGATCAAGTCACGCATACCGGTGGCTTACCTACTGAACGAGTGCTGGCTTCAGGGCTACCGCTTTTACATCGATAACCGGTGCATCATCCCGCGCTCTTTCATTGCCGAACTCCTCAAGGACGACCTGCAGCCTTGGGTGACGGAACCGGGCGCCATTCGCAGCGTGCTCGATTTGTGTACTGGCTCGGGCTGCCTGGCCATCATGGCCGCGAACGTCTTTCCCAACGCTGAGATCGACGCGATCGACGTCTCGCTCGAGGCCCTAGCCGTCGCTACCCGCAACGTCGAAGACTACGGTTTGCGCGCGCGTGTGCGCTTGTTGTCATCGAACTTGTTTGAGGCGGTCGAAGGGCGGCGCTACGACATCATCTTGTGCAATCCCCCTTACGTAACGGACGCAGCGATGGAGCGCTTGCCTCCCGAGTACCAGCACGAGCCACGCGTGGCGCTGGCCGGCGGGGCCGATGGAATGGACTTGGTTCGCCGCATCGTGCGCGAGGCCCATGGCCAGCTAGAGCCAGGGGGCCTCTTGTTTCTCGAAGTTGGCGATGGCCGGGAGGCACTCGAGCGCAGCTTTGCGGACTTGCGCCTTACCTGGCTAACGACCAGCGCGGGCGACGACATGGTGTGCCTGGCACATCGTGACGATTTGCCCGCTTAGGACGGCTTGCGCATTCGCCCATTTTTTCCTTGAATCTCGCGCCGTCAGCCGGCGCGCTAATACTGTCGGTCGTATAAGGTAAACGTGCTGCGACTCTGTAATTTGTCTTTGGCGCGCGGCACACGTGTGCTTTACCGCGATGTGAGTCTTAGCGCCGCGCCCGCCGAGCGTATTGGCCTGATCGGATCCAATGGGTGTGGCAAATCGAGTCTACTCGCCGCGGTCCTTGGTCAACTTTCCGTTGAGGCCGGACAGATAGAAGCACCGCGGCCAGAGCGTATCGCGGATGTTGCGCAGGACATCGACACGACGGCATCAAGTGCACTTGAGTACGTTTTGGAGGGTCACCCGCCATTGCGCCTTGCGCGCATCGCCCTGCAGCAGGCCGAGGAAGCGGGCGACGATTTGCAGATTGCGCATGCCTATGCGCAGCTTGCCGATATCGATCCGGGTGCCGTCACCGCTCAGGCGCTGCGCGTGATGCACGGCCTTGGCTTTGCGCCCGATGCGCCAAGCCTCCCGATGCGCGATTTTTCGGGCGGCTGGCGCAATCGCTTGGCGCTCGCACGCGCGTTGCTTACCCCCGCGGATCTTCTGTTGCTCGACGAGCCGACGAATCACCTGGACCTAGACTCCGTCATCTGGCTCGAGACCTGGCTGCGCCGGCAATCAGCGACCGTGCTGGTCATATCGCACGATCGCGAATTCCTGGATCGGTGCGTCAACACCATCTGGCATATCGACGGCGGTGCGATCCGACGGTATGCGGGAGACTACTCGGCATTTGAAGCCGCGCTACTTGAGCGCAACCGCCAGCAGGACGCGCAAGCGCGCAGTTACCAGCGCACTGCAGCGCATTTGCAGCGATTCGTCGACCGCTTCCGAGCCAAGGCCACAAAGGCGCGCCAGGCGCAAAGCCGGTTAAAAATGCTCCAGCGCCTGGTGCAGGTGGAGCCTTCGCGCGCGCAGCATGAATGGCGCTTTGAATTCCGCGAACCGCGAAAACTTCCCCAACGCCTCGTCGATGGCGAAGCACTGACGCTCGGTTACGGCGATACCGCTGTGCTGCGCGACGTTCGCCTTGCCATTGCGGCGGGCGATCGCATCGGCATACTTGGCGTTAATGGTGCAGGCAAATCCACGCTGGTAAAAACCATTACCGGCCATCTAGCGCCGATGGGCGGAGAGCTTCGCCGTTCGCCCGACGCAGCAATTGGCTATTTTGCGCAACACCAGCTCGATCAACTCGACCTTGACGAGAGTGCTCTTGATCAGCTGCGCCGCCTTACTCCGCAAGTTCGCGAGCAGGAATTGCGCGACTTTCTGGGCAGCTTTCGCTTTTCCGGCGAACTGGCTACGACTGCTGTGGGCCGGCTGTCAGGGGGAGAACGCGCGCGCTGCGCTTTGGCGCTGCTTGCCTGGCAGCGCCCCAATTTGCTGGTGTTGGACGAACCGACCAACCACCTGGACATGGAAACGCGCGAAGCCTTGACGGTGGCCCTTTCTTCCTTTGCTGGGGCGTTACTGCTCGTCTCGCACGACCGGCACCTGTTACGCGCAACGGTCGACACCCTTTGGCTCGTGCACGAGGGGCTGCTGTCGCCCTTTGAGGGGGATCTGGACGAATACGCCGCGCTTGTGATCGACAGCCGGCGAGATCGCGACGAGTCGCGATTGCCCCGATTGCAGAAAGATGCGGTGAACCGTCGCGAGGAGCGGCGTCTGCAGGCGCAAGAACGCGAGCGCTTGGCACAGCTGCGCCGGCCGCTGCAACAGCGGCTGCAAGAAATCGAGACCCAATTGGAAGCCAGTACGGCACAGTTGCGCGCCATGGACATGCACTTGGCTGACCCGGCTGTATATCACTCGGGCGAGAGTGCGAAGATTGCTGACTTGCTGCAGCAACGTGCAGCACTTGACAAAAAAATCGCGCACCTGGAGGCGCAATGGCTGCAAAGCCAAGAAGAGCTCGCTGCTATGAGCTAAGGACAGTTCAGTTACGATAATTAGCCCATCTCTGCCGGAGAAAAACCGCGATGACAATACAAATTTATTCATGGCCCACGCCCAATGGCCACAAGATCCACATTATGCTCGAGGAATGCAAGCTGCCCTACGACGTGCACGCTGTCGACATTGGTGCCGGCGACCAATTTAAGCCCGAGTTCCTGGCAATTAGCCCCAACAACAAGATTCCCGCGATCGTCGATCCCGCTGGACCTGATGGGCGACCAATTTCGTTGTTCGAGTCGGGTGCGATTCTGGTTTATCTTGCGGGCAAGACGGGACAGTTTTTGCCAAAGGACGATCGGGGTAAGTTCGTTGCCCTTCAGTGGTTGATGTTCCAGATGGCCCACATCGGTCCGATGCTGGGTCAGGCGCATCACTTCCGCCGCTACGCTCCGCAGCAGATTGAATACGCAATTAATCGCTATACCAATGAGGCAAGACGCCTGTACGGCGTGATGGACCGCAGATTGGGGGAGAGTCGCTATTTCGCTGGCGACTCTTACACGATTGCGGACATTGCCATCTTCCCCTGGACCCGATCTCATAAAACCCAAGGAGTGGAGCTCGCGGACTTTCCCAACTTCACACGTTGGTTTGAAGAAATTTCCGCTCGCCCGGCGGTGCAACGCGGCCTGAAGGTGCTGGAGGACAAGCGTCGCGAAATAACGGATGAAAAGGCACGCGAGAACCTATTTGGCGCTACGCAGTACCTGCGTCGCTAAAATCGTGAGGCGCAGGGGTGTCCTACGTTTAGCAAATTGCTCACGGCATGACATCTACCCGTATCGGTGCAAGCTCGTCGAATTGCGATCGATGCTCAAATCTCGCGGTTTGCCCCGGGTATATTTCGCGGGCGAGGTTCTTCTGAGGCCAGCTACTTCACTTCGCATACTGCGTAGACGGCTGCACGGGCGCCGGTGCGGTTAGTGCCGGAAGAGGCAGCAACGTGAAAAGACCTTGGACGATTTTGCGGCTGAATTTTTTGTTCTTGTCCAATTCGTTGCGGTGATCGACAGCGGCGCTTTTGTGTGCAAACATTTGCACACCTGAAGGGGTCTTTTGAGGTTCGGGAGGTGCGGTAATCTTAAATTTGATGCCATCTACAACGCGCACAACACAGAAAGCAGCGCACCCGTGGCGAAATTGGTAGACGCAAGGGACTTGTGAAAATTGAGCACCCGAGCACGAAAGTCTCGGCGTGAATCCCGTCAAATTCAGCGAAACCCCTGCTGACGCGAGGCGACGCTGAGCGAAGCCCTCGGTGGAGGGAACGTGCAGAGACTTGACGGCGGGGGCCCTCCGGCAATGAGCTCGGGCCAAGGCAAAGTCCAGACCACGAACAACGACCTCGTTGGCGGCGAAAGCCGAAGTGGCAAGAAAATCCCTCGACGAAAGTCATACCGGTTCGACTCCGGTCGGGTGCACCATTCCCTGCCAAGTTTTCCGGCGACTGCGCTGATGTTGCCAACGACGAGACAATGCGGCGCTTCATCAAGACAAAATCACCGTTCGACGGTGGATTTGAGTTGGCTCGCGCGGGATTTGCGAAGTTTTGCTTCGACAGCCAAGGGGACGCTGACTTAGCTTTCCTACGCGCGCGGTGCGCTGCGCTTGATCCTTGAGGGGGCGGTCGGCGGGCCAAACATCCGTGCCGCTGGAGGTGACAGCTCTTTTTGCCTGGTCGCGCCCGTAATTTAGTTAGTTTGGGCGAGCAAAGCGCTTTGCATTTGGCTGTGAAAGCCTTGCAACACCGCATCGCGCGATAGATTCGCTACGGCGCGCTGACGCGCCTGCGCACCCAAGCGGCGGCAATGTGCCGGCTCTGTGGAAAGCCGCAGCAAGGCGCTGGCGAGTGCGGATCCGTCGCCGGGCGCGACAAGTTCGCCGCAACCATCAACCCAGGCTGCAAGCTCAGTTTCCGGGTCGGCCGTGGCGACCACCGGGCGGCCGCTTGCCAGCATGCCGGCGAGCTTCGATGGCATCACCAAATCAGCTGAAACACGTTGCTGCGGAAGTAGGTGTACATCCGCCGTGTTCAGCAGAGCCGGCAGGCGATCGACCGGCTGCAGGGGCAGCCAGTGCACGCGGGGAAGGCCCCCGCAGGCTTTTTGCAACGCCCCTCGTCCTACCCCCTGGCCGCAAAAAACGAAATGAATATTCCTATGGTGAGCGAGCAGGTGTGCTGCCTCTGCGAGTACTTCCAGCCCTTGCTTTGCACCCATGGTGCCCGAGTAGAGGGCAACGAAAGCATCTTGCCCAATGCCAAGCTGAAGCCGGTACGCACTTGCCGAATCCACAGGCTGAATGGTCTCAGTGTCGACCCAGTTCGGAAAAAAAACCGTGCGATTTGGCCGAACCCCCTTTTCTCCCAACTTGTCCACCATTCGCCGTGAGATCGACGAGACACGGTCAAATGAACGAAGCAAAGTCTGTTCGGCCAATGATGCGCCGGCGCGCGCCGTTTGACCCCGCAGAAGCCCAAGCTCAAACGCAGCGTCGACCTCGAAATCTTGAATGTGCAACCAGGAGATCGCTCCGACCATTCGTGCAGCGAGCGCCGCGCTCGGCGCACAGACCAGCGCCGGGGCAACGGTCCAGACAAGGTGCGGCCGCCAAGCAAGATTTTTTACAAGCAACGGCAGCGACGAGAGAGCAAAGCTAGCCAGGTGCAGCACGCGCTTTGTACCCCCGGGGAACTTTGGCACCCAAAGTGGTGCGCGGTCGACGCGCACACCACCATAGCTTTCACTCGAGTATCGCCATCCACTGTAGCCCGATTGCACACTCCAATCAGGGTAATACGGAGGCGTTGTGATGACGCGTACGTCGTGGCCCGCGTTAGCAAGCCACTGCGCCATCTCACCGGTGTACTTGCCGGTGCCCGTGGGCTCGGGCGCGAAATTCAATCCGTATAGAAGAATCCGGCGCGGTGCGCATTCACTTTGGAACGATCCTCGTAGAGTACCCGGCGTTGTCGCCATGGTCGGACTAGATGCGCTTTGTTGCAGTCCGGGTGCGATGGCATCGCGGAGGTATTTGGCGCCCGATCCTAAGGGCAGCCTATCCACCGATTGCAGTGGCGAACAATTCGCGCAAGCGTTGTCGTTCAACGGTCCATGTCCCAAATCTGCAGTTCAACAAACGCAAATGAAGAGAAACTACGAGTCAGTTGCGTGTGCAATGAAAGCTAATGAGCCTTCGTGAACAGCTCGTGTCACTAACGCAAACACGCAGTGCCAAGCTCGATGGATCGTTCAATGGCAGCTCTCGCAGGGCTTGCCGATCATTTGCAACTATCTGCTGTTAGTTCTTTCGGACTATCGATCGTGACGAAAGAAAATCGTTTCACGCTGTTGAAATAAACGCTCGCGGCCGCACGGATGCGAAGTTTTTCACAGCAATTGCGCAAGCAGTTAGGCGGGCGCCTTGCACAAATGCGATTTGTCACGCGCGCGCATAAACTGGTAATTGCCCTCCCACAACGCTACGGAAAAATTGTGTTTTGTCCTTGGCCGCGCGCGGGGACCAATCATGGGGCGCATTCGATCATGAACCGCGCTTCCGATGAGATGTAATGCCGCGCTTGCTATCAATGCCTAGTTGGCGGCACACGTTTGCGCGGATTTGCGCCGGCGGTTCTGGTTTTATCGCCGATGCTGGAGCTTCGACACAATTCGCCGAGTTGCCCAATCAATCGTCAAGATTGCATTAAAGGGTCGTTAAGAAGTCAGTGGACCGTCCCTGGCATTCTCGGGTGCGACAAAAGGACGCGCGTGCTGCGTGTTTTGTTGAGACCACGGCGCGGCGCGGCGCGAACGTTACCTCAAACACTAGCCAGAGGCCCTTTTGCATTCGCTGGTTAGGCTCGCGCCAAATGAAACGGGCACCAGACGGTACAAGAGAGAATTTCGGCGGAAGAAGTTTGAACGAGCCGGGGCGATGCAAGCGCGCACAAATCGCGCCAATCTCAGGCGGTCAAACGCACTTTGTGGCCCCGACCGAGCCCGACTCTCATTTGTCTTGCGCTCTAAAGTCCCCAGCGCAGCATCGCCGGCGCGGTCACCCTCGCAAAACTACGTATCTTGGATCCGCCGCTCGTTGGGTGCACAAAAATCAACCCTCGCTTCTCGCGAGGATCTGCGCTGCGCTTCGTTCCGACAAACACGCGAATTGGAGTGCTGCGCCTTGGCCGGTGTTCACCATGGATTTTTTTGCTGCAAACTATGGCCTACGATTCCGCGCTGGCACAATGATCAGCGCGCATGGCCGCCACCGCTTGCGTTGGCTGTCGAGTGGCCTGTGCCCCGGACCGGTGCAACGGGCCGCCCGGGTCCGAATGGTGTATGTCCCCGTTCGCGGCCACGATAGTAGCCATACCGCGGCCACCAACCGTTCCAATACAAATACGTGTTGCAGTCGTCGTAGCCATACGGACCACAGCCTAGGTCGGCGGGTGCGCTCACAGGTGGCGGCGTGGGCGAATATTCGATGGGGACACGCTGGGAGCGAGACATCTCCCACTCAAGCAGACGAAGACGATCCTTCAACGCTTCGTTGTCCGCCCGCTGGGCCGCGTCAGCCGCCGCCTTATGGGAGGCCGGATCCTCGTGGATCACTTGCGTAACATCCACTCCGCCGGGCGGAGGCAAATTGCTATAAGTAACGACGCCGTTGCTATCGATCCAGCCATAGATTTCCGCCGAACAGATTGCCGGCAAAACAGGAGCGAGCGTCAGCACTAGGGCTGCAGTGAACTTACGGCTTCGCGTTTTCATCGTCTGCGCCTCCGGCCTGATCTTCGGCCAGTAGTCAATCGCATTGCGCACATAAATAATGTTACGCCGTGATCCGGCGGCTAACAGTTTCACCTTGTAACTGTGCCCAAACGCGGGGCGCGACTAAGTCATTAATTTTTCAGGAAAAAAGCCTCTGCGCAATAACTCTCGGAGCTTGAAAAAGACCATAGGTCGCGCTGCGGCGCGCCGGCACAATCCGTATCCCAGGTCGAGTTTTTTTCGTTCTAAAAGCGAAGGTGAGAATCCGCTTTTGTGTTTTGCGCTCATTTCGCCGTTGGCAATGAGCAGAAGAGATTTGCACGCTACTTGGGGCTGCAACACCTTGCGCGGCACAGGCAGCGTTGCCCGCGTCGCAAACTTGGCCTTGGTGCGGCCCCAAAGACAGATAAGCGCTAGGTACTTAAGCAACTACCGGGCATGGCTCATCGTGCGTCAAATCGTCATGGCAAAACGTTCCGGCCCGCCATGTTACTCATTGCCCTCAAGTGTTCGATATCCGTGGCGCCGCACCAGCGCGTCGCGTTCAGCGCCTTTGAGATCTTCTCGCACCATTTCGGCGACCAACTCCGCAAAGCCGACCTTTGGCGACCAACCTAATTGCCTTCGTGCTTTGCTAGCGTCGCCCAACAAGGTCTGCACTTCAGACGGACGAAAATAGCGCGGATCAACGGCTACGACTCGCCTGCCTTGCGCATTGAGCGCGTGCTCTTCTACACCCGTGCCCTTCCAGAGCAATTGCATGCCCAGCTCACGCGCTGCGGCATTGACAAAATCGCGAACGCTATATTGAACACCCGTCGCGATCACATAATCTTCTGGAGCGGGCTGTTGCAGCATCAGCCATTGCATCTCCACGTAATCGCGGGCGTGTCCCCAATCTCGCAACGCCGAAAGATTGCCCAGGTAGAGGCACTCCTGCAAACCCAGCTTAATACGCGCGAGCGCCCGCGTGATCTTCCTTGTAACAAAGGTTTCGCCTCTGATCGGAGACTCATGGTTAAACAAGATGCCATTGCAGGCATACAGCCCATAGGCTTCTCGATAGTTGACAGTGATCCAATACGCGTACAGCTTTGCCACCCCATATGGCGAGCGCGGATGAAAAGGTGTGGTCTCTTTTTGCGGCGTCTCTTGTGCCAGTCCATAAAGTTCCGACGTCGACGCCTGGTAAAAGCGGGTCTTCTCTCCTAGGTTCAGAATGCGTATGGCTTCAAGCACGCGCAATGCGCCAAGTGCGTCCGCATTGGCCGTGTACTCGGGCTCTTCGAACGAGACTTGAACATGGCTTTGTGCAGCGAGGTTGTAGATTTCGTCAGGTTGCACTTTCTGTATTACATGCAGAAGCGACAGCGAGTCCGTCATATCGCCGTAATGCAGGATGAAGTGTCGATCATCGACGTGGGGATCCTCGTAAAGGTGATCGATGCGGTCGGTGTTGATAAGCGAAGTGCGTCGCTTAATGCCATGCACCTCGTAGCCCTTCTTCAGGAGGAACTCTGCCAAATAGGCTCCGTCCTGTCCCGTGATCCCCGTTATCAATGCGCACTTCAAGTTCGTCCCTCCACGTCGGACACGCCTGCGACTTTACGCGAAATTTGTGACGCGTCACGCGCACTCGTGGCCCATCCCCACTGAAATCGCGCTGATCTTTCGCCGAAACGTCGAGCCAGGGTGCTCCAACCTTCGCAACGTCGTTCCGATAACCTGGCTCGCGGCGCAGTCGTCGTCCTGCGTTTGCTACCGAATTCTGGCTTCGATCAGATCCGCCAGCATCTGGTTTTCCATCTGCCGGGCCCAGAAAAGAGGTGCATAGCCCTGCGTGGTTTTCGTCAGAATCGTGTTGCGCCTCGAAATTAAGACGCGCGCAACCTCATCGTGGTGGTTCAATATTGCCAGAAACAAGGGCGTACGCGTCTCCGCGTCCGCCACGTTCGGGTCCGCCCCGAGATCCAGCAGTAACGGTGCTAGTGCTGGACGTTCAGGTCCCGTGTCATCGCCACGTGCGGCGAGGATATGCAATGGCGTCGTCCCACTTTGATCTGCGCGCCGCGGATCGGCCCCAGCGTCGAGTAACCTGCGCGCCAGCTCAAACCGCCCAAGCCGTAGAGCGGCGGCTAGGGGCGTCACGCCGGCAGAATCCGCAACATTGACATCGGCTCCTGCTCGCAAAAGTCGCTCGACGGAGCGATTGAGGCCGTGCACCGTTGCAAGGCTCAGGGCGCTCATTCCAAGGCCGCCTCGACGATTGAGTTCCGGCTTAAATTCCAGTGCGGCCCGCACTGCGTCCTCGCGATTTCCTTGCGCTGCTAGCGTAAGAATGGTGTCACCTTCCTCAGTGCGTGCATTGCAATTGACCCCCGAACGGATCAGCGAGCGCAATTTCGAGATATCCCCATCTCGTGCCGCCGTAAATAGTTCCCTTTCTCGTGGAAGAGGTGATGCAACGACCGATGAGGAAAACGCCCGCACTGGCGCCTGAGCGTACGACTCGGCCTGTGAAAATGCCAGGCATACAACCAATGCAGGTGGCAAGAGTTTCGGGTACCAGTTCATGACGTGCGCTCCGACGAATCTTTCATCAGTACAAAGACGCAAGCGTCGCTTCTTGTCGGCTGCGTATTTTTGTCAGAAGTTGCGGCATCGCGACTTCGCTAAGTGTATTTACGTAATCAGAAACGACGCGCGCACGGCGCTGCCGCAAAGAGCCCCAAAAGGCGTGTTCGCAATGACGGCCAACCGCTGTGCGCTTGTCGTTGCACATGAGTTGAATGACAGGATTGTGCGTTGACTCCATCACTGCGTGCCTCCGAAACTCTTTTGCAGGTTCCCGACCACGCGGTCCAAGACGTCGTCCCACCGCCCGCGCTGCGTCTGGCGAAAGAGCTTGGCACTCGGATACCACGGACTGTCCTCTCGATGCAGCATCCAGCGCCAGTCCGGCACAAAGGGCAGAAGAACCCAAACGGGTTTCCCCAAAGCGCCGGCCACGTGCACCGTGGACGTGTCCACGGAGATCACTAGATCACACAGCGAGGTTAGCGCGGCGGTATCTTCCAGGTCCTGGATCGTAGCGCCCACATAGCGCAGCGACCGTGCCGCAGCTAGAGCCTCGCGATCTTGTTCTCGCACGCTGTTTTGTAGGGCAATAAACTCGACACCATCGACCTCGAGAAGTCCGCGCAATGCCCGCAGCGCAATGCTGCGTTGCGCATCGTTGATGTGGAACACGCTGCCCGACCAGGCCAACCCGATGCGCCGGCCGCGTGCTGGACCCAGACGGCGCTCCCACAGGTTCGTCCGTGCTTCCTCAGCGCTCAGGTAGGGCATCGAACTTGGAATGGTGTCGGTCCGGGTACCAAAAACCAGTGGAAGGCTGCCTAGCGGGCAAACCGCATCCACTGGCAGAAGGGCGGATCCGTGCGGCACGACCTCGATGCCTTGCGGCATGTGGCGGCGGAGAAGCGCAAAGGCCGGCGTCGGGATTTCCAGCACAATCTTTGCTGCCATCTGCCGCAGGCGCGGGACATAGCGGCAGAACTGCACCGCATCACCCAACCCTTGTTCTCCGTACACGAGCAGAGTTTTTTCGCGTAGATCCTCTTCCCCTCGCCAATCCACGACGCCTTCGGCCCGAGTGGAAGCAAACCCACGCGCCGTTAATCTGCCTGTGCCCTTGCCAAAGCGATATTCGTACCCCGGCCATCCCGCCTCATAGTCGCCGTGCATCAAGTCGATAACCGCCCCCTGAAAGCGCGCGCTCGTCGCATTCGGATTAACCTCTAAAACACGGTTCAACCAGTCGCGAGCTTTGGAATAGTTGCCGAGAAAAAAATACGAGATCGCCTTAGCGAACCGTATCTCCCCCGTATCTTCTAACGGCCTGGGCACTTGTTCGCACAACGTGAGCGCCGCTTCCGCGTCTCCCAGGGCCGCGCGATGCCAAATGAGGTTGCCGAGCGCGTCCACACGCTGCGGATCGCGAGTGAGAACTTGCTCGAGAACCAGGGCCGCCTCGGCGAGACGGTTCATCGCCGAGAGGCCCTGGGCTTGCAATACCATCAAATCGACATCGTGCGGCGCAGAAGCTCGAAGCCGCTCTATGCTGGAGAGCCATTCGTCCGGCCGGCCCTGTTCTTGGATCCAGCTCAAGAACAGGCGGTTTGCGCCCGGATGCGCCGGCACGCGGGCCAATACGTGGCGCGCGTGTTCGAGGGCGTCGCTCTTGCGGCCAAGACGATCCAAGGCAACTGCCAGGTTGGCACGGGCATTGACCAGGTCCGGATCCAGCGCCAGCGCCGTCTCATAAGCCGCAAGGGCCACTTCGGTACGCTCCAGCGCCAGTAGACAATTGCCGCGACCGGCGTGGGCGTTGGGATAATTTGCGTCCAGCGCGATTGCTCGCTCATATTCGGACAGTGCCTTGAGCGTCTGTCCGGATTCCTCCCAAACCGTGCCGAGATTGAAATGTGCCAAGCAAAGTTCCGGGTTAAGGCGACTGGCCCTCTCATAGCTTCGGATTGCCTCCGGGAGTTGGCCCAGTTCGCGCAGGACGTTCCCATAGTTCAGATGCATTGTCGCAGCGGCGGGCGCCAGGCGCAGGGCCGTACGGATGTGTCTTTCCGCCGCCTGGAAATCCCCCAGCGAATGCAAGCAAACCCCCAATAGATGTTGCGCGTCGGCGTGACTGCGCTGCACCCGAACTACCTGCTCGTACAACGCGCGCGCATCGCCCAGCTGACCTTGACGATGCAGCCGCAGCGCCCTTTGAAAGAGCGCTTGCGCGTTTGACGCGCCAAACGGGATTTCGTGGTCGCGAGTTGCCATGGTTTAGGACATCGGGAAAAGGATGCGGCCGTTGTGCTCCGCAGGGTCGCCGCCTTGGTCGTTCTATTTTCTATTTCATCGCCCGCTCGTTCGCGCTTACCGCGGCGGGAGCAGGAACATCCAGGCGTGCATCATGGAGGCGGTCCCGATAGATCTGGATTCGTTCCTCCTCTCGCACCTTCCAAATGCCCGTGATCGGTTCGCAAAGCCGCAGGCGTTCGGACTCGAAGGCATCGATCAAGTCCCGTCCGAGGTCGAGCGCTTGCACGTGCTTGACCTCACAGATGTCGCCGCGCGCAGTCTCCACCTTCAGTCGGGTCGTAAGCAGGGAGAGCTGCATCTCACGCTTGCGTTTGTCCTCAGCGGCTACCCTCAGGGCCTCGTCGCGATCGGCCAGGGCCTTTTGCCATTGCTCCATGTTTGCCTGCGACTGCTGACGCAGTGACTCAAGCTCGCCGCGCAAGCGCTCGGCTTCCCGGTTCGCATCCGCCAGTTCCCCCTGGCTCTTGGCCAGCTCCTGGCTGCGACGGGTGGCAGTCTTCTTGAGCTCGTTGGTCTGATCCTGTAGCTGCGTGCGCTCCCGTTGGATCGCCGCATTGTCCGATTGCAGGCGCTGCAATTGTTGCTGCATCTGCAGCATCTGGGCGCGTTCTCGGTCGGTACTCTGCGCCTGCCCAAGTGACGGCAACGCCAACGCAAGACCCGCGCCGAAAATGATTGTGAGGCGGCCAGCGCGGTGCGTCTTGCATCCTTTTAACCTAACGCTGTCGACAAATCGTCCCACCGAGACCTCCGTCAGAAAAAACTGTAAAGATCTATGAACCACGTATCGAAGCCGTATTTGATGGGTGCATCAATCTGCTTGGCGCTGTTCATCCAAATGCGAAGACCCACGCGCGCGGACAGCGCGGTATTGACTCCGATGTAGCTTGCACGCTGATCCGTTCCGCCCAGTCGATAGTCGACGGAGGTGAAGGCGTCGGGGACCGAATCGCGCTCCAAGTAGCGGTATCCGCCGAAGAGCTCCCAATCGCCAAGGTGCTTCATCTCGCCGCGCGAGACGTCAAATCCGATAAGGTAGCCCGTGGTGCGCGGCCGGCTGACCCCCGTCATGCCGTTGGAGTCCTGAGGCAGCCCAAGCGCGGCACCCTGGATCCGGTTGAGGATCTCGTCGGCGTGAAATCCCAGATTTCGGACCCACTCGCCCGCGATCGTGAGATGAATCGGTTCGAAGCGGTCCGTTTCGTAGCGCGCAAGAGCGTCGGCAAGCCGAAATTTCGAGGCATAAGCGTAGACCGGCGCCGCTGTGGGATTGCTGTACCAATTGATGTTAAACATGGTATTTCCCATCGTGCGGAAGGGTGGCGCAGAGTTAGCATTGAGCGTGTTCCCGGGAACGGACGCGGGGTTCAATTCACCCTCAAGTCCGACGTAGTCGTAGTAGGCGGCGGCCATTTGTAAATTCGATTCGTCCGCCGCTTTCCAATTCGCACCGAGCTGTCCCGCGAACAGCCACGCATTCGCCGTGCTGCTGTACGGGCCGACCCAGTTCGAAGTCAGAGGGTGAACCCCCAAAGTCGCGAACCCGTTCCAAGAGGAAGAGAAGCGCGGCCCGAAATTTCCAACGATTCCGTCAAAGCTCAAGTCATTAGCGAAAAGCAGGTCGGTTCCGGCGTACGGCCTGAGCATGCGCCCGAACGTGGCCTTCCACTCGGCATCAGGTCGCCATTCGATGTTTGCTAGATCGATACCTGCCGAAAATGGCCGCCCATAGGATCCCTCATCAACGTTGTAGCTCACGCCGCTGGCCGTGAGCGTGTCGCCGTTGACCCCGACAATCCGGATTTGCGTCTTGAAGTTCTCGCTCACCTGCGCGTCGAAACCAAGCCGAGCACGGATTAGCTGCTGCCCACGCTCAGTCGACGTGTCCTTGGTGGTGCCAACCGGCAGCTGGTACCAAGCGTCGACGGTCTGGGGCGCCGCGTTATCGCTTGCGTACTGTTCCCTCTGGTAACGAATGCGGATGTCACCAAAAGGGGTGAAGCGCGAAAGCCATTCCGGCAGAGCGCCTGGCTGACCCCAGTGCTCTTCGCGAGCTTGCGCCACGATCTCTTGGCGCAATTCCTCACGCATTTCGTCCTTCACGCTCTCCGGTACATAAGGCACGCGCACGACCGGCTTAGGCGGTTCGCTGGGCGCCGCCTGGCTGACTTGTGGGGTATTGAGCAATGCCGGATCAATTCCCGCCTGGCGCAACATGTCCTGGGCCTTTGCCGCGCTGAGCACGCCTTGATCGACCAGCGCACGGATGAGGTTGAGCACCGCATTGCGCACGGACTCGGTGCTTGTCTCGGAGGTATCAGCCGCCGAGGCGGCGGGCGGGTGTAGGCAAACGAGAGCTGCCTGGACGAGTATTAGCAGTGTGATTCTTTTTTTCATGGCAGGACGTGTTGTTGGAGAGTTGCGACGCGAACCCGGTGGTCATGCATCCGTCGAGGTAACTCGAATGCGCAACGGTTGCGGCAGGTTCTCTGGTACGGTCAAGTGCAAAACGCTGATCTGCCGCAGACCTTCCTTTATCAGCGCATCGAGCTCGCGATCGCCGGTGCCCTGCACGATCTCCTCGCGCTCGATGCGCCCGTCCTTCGCAAGCCAAATCCGAAGTTCGACCCTGTACGGGCTGCTCTTCAGTCGCGGATCTCGCGCAAGTTCCATCGCGATTTGTCTGGCCGCATTTTTGCCGAGCAAGGAAAAATCCAACCCTCCACCCCCGTGGCTTGCCGTAATTTCTCGTCCTCCCGGCCGACCGGCCAAACCGAAGCTGTCGCCCGGTCCACCTCCTTGAGCGTCCAGTCCCAATGGTCCCGGCGGCGGTGCTTGTGGCGTTGGCTGCGGTTCATCCGGCTGAGGCCTTGGCTGATCGATCTTGATTTCGTCCTTGGGCGGAGGCGGTGGCTCCTCCTTGGGCTTGGGAGGAGGCGGCGTCTGCGGCGTGATGATGGCAATTTGCACCACCGCCTTGTGCTTTGGAGGATCTGTTCGACTAAACAGCATCGACATCGCGCCACCCACAAGTAACAGCACCGCGGCCACGCCCAGCACGAACGCCCAGGTTCGGCGCGCGCTCAGCCCCGTGGCTCGCCTGGACGAAGTGCCGAACGCGTCCCAGCGGGTGTCTCCCGCTGGCATGGAAGCCTCCGTCGCATATTTGACTGCCATTGCGTTCACCGCTGCCTTCGTCGCGTTCCGATTTCAATTCACGATGCGCTG
This sequence comes from Burkholderiaceae bacterium, assembly GCA_035621895.1. Taxonomy (GTDB): domain Bacteria; phylum Pseudomonadota; class Gammaproteobacteria; order Burkholderiales; family Burkholderiaceae_F; genus GJ-E10. The sequence goes on from DASPWJ010000099.1 coordinate 28,991, forward strand.
CGTTACCAAACCCAGCTGCGTGATATCCAGGCGCCCCATCAGGTCGAGCACGCCCATCACCTTTTCGTACTGCACGTGAGCGTCGCCTTTGATCACAACGGGAAAATCAGGGTCGGCCGCCTTGAGGTCGCGCATTCGCTGTTCGAGCTCCGCCATGGTGACCGGATAGGCGTCCAGAAAGATGCGTCCATCTTCGGTGATAGTGATAGCCTTGGTGCGCGGTTTCGCGAGGCTGGGCGCGTTGCTCGCCTTGGGCAAGTTCACCTTGATGCCCTGGACCGACGCGGTGGTCATGATGATGAAGATGACCAGCAGCACGTACGCCAAGTCCAGCATCGGCGTCACATTGATATCGTCGTACGCTTTGTTTTCTTGGATCTGCATGGTCCGCTATTCGCCCGTGCGAGAAAGGAAGCTAACCGCGCACGACTATTGGCTGTGCGCCTCCGCCATGCGGCAAATAAATTCGTCTGAAAATGCTTGCATGTCGGCTCCTATTGCCTTGACCTGGGTGATGAGATAGTTGTAGCCAAACAGCGAGGGAATCGCGACGCTCAAGCCGGCAACGGTGGCCAGAAGCGCGGCGGCGATGCCAGGCGCAATCGCGTTGATGTTGACGTCTCCGGCCGCGGCAATCGAGGCAAAAGTGATCATCACCCCGACGACTGTGCCAAGCAGCCCCAGGAATGGCCCGCCTGAGATCGCGATCGTGAGTAGCACCATGAACCGGTTTAGTTTCTGGTTTTCGCGGATGATGGTCGCGTCGATGCTTGCCTTAATGGCAGCTACGGATTCCGCGGGCAGTTCGCCGGAGCGCCGCTCCAGCCGCAGGCGTAATTCGCGTATGCCGGTTTCGTAGATGCGCGCCAGCGTGGACCCCAACAAGGTCGTGTGGTCGAAACTCTTTGCCACGTTCGAATTCGGATCGAGAAATTCCATGGGACGGCCCGCGAAACCGCGCAGGAATTGCTCGTTACCCAGCGCCGTTCTGCGCAAGACGAACGCGCGGTTGACCATGACCGAGATGGCGATGAGGAACATCACGCTCAAGATCGCAATGACGACCTTGGCGTCGACCGTGAGGCTGGAAAACAAAATCCTGATGTAACTGGCGCCAGCGCCCTCCTCCGCGGCTTCCGATTCGCCGTAGGTGAGCAACTTGCCGTCAATGCCCTGCGCGGCTTCGAGCTGCACCCAGGACTCGCTGCGCGCTGCCGCGATCACGCGTAGCGCATCCATCGAACCACGAAATTCGTCCCCGACGAGAATCTCCCCGGAGAGTTCCGGAAAACTCGTTGGGCTCGCCGCCACCAGAGCCCCGTTTACGTACACCCTAAGGTGGTCTGACGCAACGACCGCGACGTGGGACCATTCGCCTGGCGCCAGCTTACCGCCCCCGGCCCCGTTCTTCCCCATCCGGGCGAGTAGTTCTTGGCCATTAAACCCGATGGATAACGGTCCCCACGAAAGTAGCTGACCACCCAAAACGGTGGGCCTTACCCAGACACTGAGCGTGAATTCCCCGCCGGCGCCAATGCGTGTTGTGGCCTGGGGCGCCACCTTGAGTGCCTTCCCGTCGAACGCCGCAGCAGCACCGAAGATCCCGCTGCCGTCGGGCACAACGCCTTCGGCGCTCACTGCATGCGCGTAGCTGCTTGTGTCCTTATATGGCGGTTGCGCCTCGCCAAATTCGAGGGCAAGCAATGTCTGGGGATCGTAGCTTCCCTTGGCATCGCTGCCGCTACCTGCTTTCTCATTGCCGGAATAAAGATAGAAAAACTCTGCACTCGAGGCCGCAGACACGTTCGGCAGCTGCACCCATACGAGTGCAAGCTGATTGCCCGCATCGAAACTTTCTACGAAGAACTTGAGCGGCGTCTTGTCGTCATTGGCCACGAAACGCAGATCGCTGCCGTCCGGTTTGGCATCCGTGAACAGGAAATTGCCTGAGTGCAGCCGCACCGCAACCAACGCATTGGCAACGCCATCCTTGAGGTTAGCCCCGGTGGGCGAGGTGTTTACGAGGATCTTTTTGCGGTACTTCCAATCGCCGCTCCACCACGCCTGCGCACTCGCGGGAAGGAGAACGGCCAAAGCGATCAACAATGAAAACGTGCGTTTCATGGACGTACGGGGTGGACAGGACAGACCGTTGCGACGATCATGGGACGCGGCCGCCTTGACACAGGACGACGAACAAAGTGTCTGAGTTTGGACGCGGCGCATGTCCGGATTCTTACAAGTGCGTGATCCGCACCGTCCTACAATCAAGCGCCATGGATATCGGGCCGCCACGGACTCCAGCACTATGACTCGCAGTGCCATGGCTGCCGGGATGCCGCCAGGTGTGCCAGCGAGCCGGGGATACGCGCTGCTGTTCGCGCTGATTACCGTCGCGACGGTCAGTCTAGGTGCCGTTATTGCGCTATTGCATCAAAGGGTTGAGGCGCAGCGGCAGCGCGAGCTGCAGTTGCTCTTCGTTGGAGAGCAGTTTCGTGCGGCCTTACGGCACTACTTCGACACCCCCGGTGTCGCCGGCGTGCAGGAGTATCCCAAGACACTCGATGACCTAGTCCTAGATCAGCGCAAACTCGTCGCCGTGCGTCACATCCGGCGCATCTATCCAGACCCGATCACGGGTAAGTCTGACTGGGTTCTGGAGAAAATGGGCGACCGGATCGTCGGTGTGCACAGCCGTTCGATCGCGGTCCCCTTGCTTAAAGCTGGATTCACAGGGACACAGGCCGGCTTTGACAAGGCGCGCAGCTACGAGGACTGGCGCTTCTCCGCCCTGGAACCCGCGGCAGATTCGGCCGCGGGCAATAGCCCGAGCGGCGTACCCGCGGTCAGTGCGCAAGCTGCATCCTTTTCAACTGGCGGCACCGCCGACGCAACGTCCCAGGCAAGCACGAACGCGGCGCAGCAGGCGGCCCTGAACGCGTCCAGCGACTGCTTCCAGAACTATCAGGCGCCGCAGGCGGAGTGCGGAGATACGCCGCCTCCGCATGGGAACAACCAAGTGCAGTGTATTCGCTACCTCCAGCAGCTTTACAACGCTTGTATGGCAAGCGCGGGGCTCCCGCAATAGTCGCAGAAGGCTCATAGGCCTGCTATCGGCGGAAATCCACCGGGTTCCTCCGCACGACTACGCCCAGTCATTCATGACTGGAATTTGTCAGATGTTGTTTCGCAACGGTCCTTTCGGACTAATGAAATGGGAAACGCACGGACTGCGGCGTGCATGCATTCATCGAGTCCTCGAATACTTTGGCGCCACTAGTCCGAAAAGACCCATGGACGTGGCCCTATGACAGTCCGATTTCACATTCGCTGCCTACAGTGGCTATGCCTTCGGGCGGCCCGGGAAGATTCGCGGGGCCCCGTCGGGAGTATCGGGTGCCAAAGGACGAGTGCCTGAGGTCACGTTCGAGGTTGCTTATTTTGAATATCGGAGGAAATTCAATGAAGTTTTCGATGAAGTCCCTAACCGGAGCTGTCGCGCTTGCGCTTGCTGGAGTGGCCGGCTCCGCGCACGCCGCAACCCAAAACGACGTGTACATCGAGGTCTACGACCCGACCAGCGGCTACTACTGGATCGGCGACCTAGGTGCCACGTTCTCGACGGCCCCTAGCAGCATCACGCTATCGAGTCTGAGCGGCGGAGGATCAACCTTTTCGACGTTTCTTTCGGACGCTTCGACTGCCGATGGAACTTCGTACAGCGCAGCCAATTTGCAATTCTTCATCGCCGGTTCGGGTGCCAATGGCACGGGCGACATCACCGAGGTGTCGGGTAGCGCTCAGTACACCTTCACGCAAATGCAAAACATCCGCACCGCCCAGTCTCTGAACCTGGAGAACCAAATCGGCACGGTGTCGAATGTTTCTTCCAATAACTATTCATGGGCCAACACTATCACGGCGACGAACGACTTCGGGACCGGTGGTGGCGGACTGTCGAATGTGGTTGCCGGCGTCGGCGGCACGATCGATTACATCAAGAACACCAGCGGCACTAGCAGCGATACCCAGATCGCCGACGTGACCCTGAGCAATGGGGTCTTGAATATCACTCCCCTGGCCGCCGTGCCGGAGCCGGGCACCTATGCCCTCATGGCTGCCGGACTTTTGGCGGTTGGCGCCATCGTCCGTCGCCGCTCGCGAACCTAGCTTTTCGTTTGTGGAGGCTTACGGTTGGACCGAGGTGAGTCAAAGACTCACCTCGGAGGCCCCTGCCTTTTTCCTTGTTTCTCGTTGCTCCATAGGGAGATCGATATGTCCAAGCATTTACAGTTAAGCGCCGCTGCTGCCGCGGTAGCCGCCGCCTTCACGGTCCCGGCGCACGCGGCCGTCACCATCGCGGGAACTGGCGCTTCCGCCATCCAGAACGCTCTCGTCGCCGCCGTCCTTACCGACTACTGTGCGGGTTCGGGTACGACTAACACCATCTCCGTTTACGATAGCGTTGGAACGGCGCCCACCACCTTCCCCAAGGGCTCTACGTTCACGATTTCGTGTCCAAATCCCGGCACCACCGGGATCAGTGCCAGTCCGTTTGTCGTGTCCTACGACGCAACGGGTGGTTCGTGGAAGGCCTTCACGGCCACCACACCGAGCCTGCTTGCGGCCGCGCAGGCGGATTACACGGCCAACGGCGGGCAAAACATCCCGATGGAGATTGATCCGGCCAACCAGTCGAGCTGCACGGCGAACGGATCACTCGCTCTGACGCTTACGAACGGCGTCAAGCTCACGGTGAACAGCTACTACAACTGCCCCTTGACCCCGTCAACCCCCACCTTCGGTTTCACCGACGTCGAGCCCAAGCTCTTTACCGGCACATCGGTCAACCAGCCGTTCGAGTGGGGCACGTGGAACACGGGTGGCGTTCCTCTCGTGACCAGCTTCGCTCCCGGCGCGGAACCCTCGGGATACCCCTATCAAGCGTTCGGCGTGGTATTTGGTGTCGCCGCCTCGGGGGCTTTGTGGGCCGCTATGCAAAATGATCAGCTCACGAACGGCGTTTTGCCCACATCGATCTGCGGCACGGCCTTCAGCGCGGGCGCTAGTAGCAACACGCTGGAAGTCTGCACGCCGATCATCTCGCGCGAGATGTACGCCAGCTTGATTGCCACGACCGGCGGCGCCGCCCTAAACGACGCTCAGACGCTGTTTATTACTCCGCCGACCGCGTCCAAGGCCAGCAACGGAATTCCGGCCCTGGAAGTCGCCCGCCGCGACCAGGGTTCGGGCACGCAATCGGGTTCGAACGCAACATTCCTCGGACAGGGTTGCGACGTTGCTGCAACGGAAACGCCCGACACACCCGTTACGCCGGACCTCTCGACTACCGAGGATCCTAGCGGCGGCTACATTAATAATTCCTTCACATACAACCTCTCCACTGGCGACGTGCTCAACCGCCTGCAGGGGATCAATCCGACGGCCGATGGTTTTGTCAATTTTTCATTCCCGTCGAACCAGTACGTGATCGGGGCGGTTTCCGGCGAAAAGTACAGCGCTTCCAGCATCAATGGTTCGGGCGCTTTCGGCACGAGCACGGCACCTTGGGGCTTTTTGCGCCTGGATGGTGTGCTGCCAACCAATCAGCGTGTGTACCAAGGGCTGTATAGCTACACTACGACCGAGTACTTCCATTGCGCTACGGGACTATCGGGCGACCAGTTGAAGCTTTGCACTGACCTGACGACTCCGACTTTCGCCGATTCGCTGGCAAAGTACGCAGCGGGCCAGTCCGGCGGTTCCGTGCCAACTGGCATCTACCCCATCCAGAGCGTTACGACGTACGGCACTTACTTCACGAACGGCCGTACCTGCGCCGGCGCCCGGCATCACTAAGGGAGCGTTGCGGCGCGGCGTTCGTCCCACTCGACCTTCCGCATCCGCGGAAGGATCGCACAAACACCGGGAGCCCTTGGCTCCCGGTGTTTTTTGGGGCCTGCAATCCTCAACTGTCGTTTTTCTGTGTACTGCTGAACTCGATGTCTCCGTCCTTTCATCGGAGCGCAACATCGATTTTTAAAAATAACGAATTTAGTGCGTGCTGAGTTCACTGCTGTTTTTCGTTATGCCGCGCCCTTGCCCTCGATGATCACCATGGAAAGGGCCGAGACATTTACGCTTTCATGCGAGCTTCCATGAAAAAAACTCGTGCCCAAAGACGCAAGGCAGCCCGTAATGCCCGGCTTTCAAAGACCCAGCGCGTGGACACGGGCGCCGCAGCGGCAATTCTGCTCACTGGCACGCTTGCTTTGCCGTATGTGCAGGTACACGCCGCGGGGCTGCCCGTGCCGTGCAGTGGAATCAGCACCTGTGCGAACCAGCTGTTCGATCCACTCAAGGTCCAGTCCACCCTCGCCTCGGGCACGAGCCAGCTCGTGTGGGGCAACAACAATTTGACGATCAACCAGGGCAGCGCCCCCACAGCCATCTTCAATTGGGCGTCGTTCAATATCAGCCCCGGCAGCACGGTCACGTTCAACCAGGCCTCGACCTCGTCGGTGGCACTGAACCGGATTTTCGATTCCAACGTCACCAACATCTCCGGAAATCTCTTTGCCAACGGGCAGATCTACCTCGTCAATCCCAACGGTATTCTTTTCGGCCATACCGCAAACGTGAATGTGGGCGGCCTTATCGCCTCCACGCTCGATATCGCCGACCAGCGAATCACGAACGGCCTGTTCTCTTTGTCGGCTACCGAGCCGACGGCACCGGTCTTCTCCTCGGACGCCAGCTACACCGGCTCGCTGCTGAGCGCCTCGGCCAACGCCAACCCTGCTATCACCGTGCAAAGCGGTGCGACTCTCTATGCGGCGGGCCGCAGTCAGAGCGGCAGCGTCGTGAGTGCCGGGCGCATTTTCCTGTTCGCGCCAAACGTGGAAGACGGCGGAAAGATCACGGTCGACGGCGGCGGGCAGGTGATCCTTGCGGCCGGTAGCAATGTCTACCTAGGAAGCTCCAGCGATCCAGCCCTGCGCGGCCTGCTCGTGGAAGTCAACGGGGGCAACACTTCCACAGTGACGATCGATCCGGGGGGCTCGATCACCGTAGCCCGCGGAAACATCACGCTGATGGGTCTGGCAGTAAATGTCGGCCAGAACGCCTCGCTGACAGCCACCTCGGCCCTTGATGCAAACGGCTCCATTTACCTGCTGGCACGGGAGGCCGACAACACCGAACCATTGACGGGCAACCCTGGGGGTCTACTCTTTGCCGCTGCTGCGACCGGCACCGTCGACATTGGCACTGGCGCTCAGATCCGCGTTGTGCTTGACCCCACGGATACGGCGACCGCACCCACTGGGGACCCTACCGCGGCCTCTTTACGCTCGACCATCGACATCGAGGGAGCATCCGTTGCGATCGGTGGCAAGGGCAACCCGAACTCCACGGTCATCCAGGCGAACGGCGGAGACATCACGGTTACTGCGCGCACCCCCAGCTCAACCAACGCCATGGACTACACATATTCCATGGGCGACGGCAGCAGCGTGCTGGGCATTCAAAACCCCTCGTCCACTATTTCAATAGGGTCGGACGTTCTCATTGATGCATCGGGGCTGCAGAACGTACAGGCCAATGGCGCCGAATATTTTGCCTACATCGACCGCCTGACTTCGAGCAATTTGGCCAACGCGCCGTATCAGCGCACGGGCTTTCTGTTGGGGCAGAGCCTGTACCTGAACTTGCTCGATGCGCCATCGTGGTTGAACGTGAGCAACCTGCTGAATGCCGTACCAGAGACCCAGGCACAACGAAACGCGACGGCGGGCAGCGTGAACCTCTTCGCCGAGGGCAGCATCGATCTAGCGAAGGGTTCCACGATCAACGTGTCCGGCGGATCGATCGATTACTCGGCGGCCATCGGTCGGACTTCGACTTTGATCGCCGCGAATGGGTCCGTTGTCAATATCGCCAACGCATCGCCGGATGTGCAGTATGTTGGGTTTGCCGATCACGGCAGCACAACGCTGAGCGACAGCGTGGAGGGCATTTCGGTAACTTCCTCGTGGACCGTGCCCAATTACTCTCTGGTCGGCGGCTTTGCGGCAGGAACAAATGCCGGTACGGTGAACATCTACGCGCCGCAGGTCCAATTAAACGGCAATCTGCTTGCCTCGAGCATCGCGTCCACACAACAGCGTTCCAACCCGACTGCAGACCCGTCGCTCTATGCCGCACAGTTCGCAACCGGCTTGCCCTTGTCGCAACCGCTCGGAGGCTTGCTCGAAATCAACGGAATCAATATCGATGGCCTGGACTCCGAAGCCGGCTTCTCGCGGCCAAGCATCGTTCTCACGGATGATCCTTCAACTGCCGCGCCACTGCTAAATGGCGAACAAAGCGGCACGCCCATCGTGCTGAACATGCCAGCTCTCCTCGCCGACGGTTTTTCTCGCTTCACCCTGACGAGCGACGGCATCGTAGAAGTGGCGCCGAACAGCCCATTGAACTTTGGCGCGCTCGGCCAGTTGACGGTCAACGCCAACGCCACCGTCATCGCCTCTTCGATCACGGCCGCCGGCGGAAGCGTGACCGTGGCAGAGCGGCCTTTGACGTCCCTTGGAGCGGACAATGCGATCACGGATGAAATCAGCCAGCGCAACAATCTTAATCTTGTCACCGATGCAAGCCTGCGTGGCTCCGTTACAGCGGCGCCAGGCGTCAGCCTGAATGTGGCCGGGAATTGGATTAACGACGAGTACCCCACACAAGCACAGAGTCCAACGAACCCAATTGTCCTCAACGGCGGAACGATTTCTCTTTCTGGCCGAAGCGTAAACGTATCTGGCGTCGACATGGGCGTTTCAGCCGGTGCCTACCTTTCCCCTGACGGCGTCTTTAGTGGTGGCTCCGGCGGGACGATCAGCCTCACGGGCACGTACAAGAACGGTACAACCACCGCCAACGGCGATACAGCAGACCAAGGTCAGCTGATTCTTGGATCGGATTTTTCATCTCGGATTCAAGGCTACGGGGTAACAGCGGGTGGCACCCTCTCCCTGTACGCACCGTCTTTGGTGATCGACTCCACCGGCACGAGCAATACGGGCTCGCTGACGATGGTGGACAGTTCCGTCGTCCAGCAGGGATTCCAGACATTTAAATTCTCCTCGTTTGACTCTCTCGTTGTGGCGCCCGGCACGGTGCTCGCACCGGACATCCGGTTGATTCCCAACAGCGTGGCCCTGGACATAACGGCTTCGTCGCCTAATCTGCCGTCGGCCGCGCAGCCGCTGCCGGCGCTACCCGGCCAGGCGTTCGCGTCCAGTTTCAGCCTAAAGGCAACGAATGCCTACGATGGCACCATCACGCTGGGGCCGCAAAGCATGGTCGATGCCGGAACTGGCAGCTCCGGAAGCATTGCCATCAGCGCTGGCAACGCCGTCCAGATCGACGGCACGCTCATCGCGCAAGGTGGCAACATCAATGCAACGCTTGGTGCTCCTCCGGCGAGCACGTACTTGACCCCCAGCTTGCTCAACGGCCGGGGTATTGTCTTGAATCCGGGTTCTGTGATCGACGTAAATGGTGCGAGTCTGGTAGTGGCGAACGCATCTGGCGTGCGCTCCGGCAACGTCTTAAATGCTGGCTCGGTAACCCTAAATGCCACGAACGGCACCGTCGCCACGGAACCTGGCTCCCTGATTGAAGCCGAAGGGACCTCCGACGCCGTAGACATTCTGGTTGCGGGTTCCCAGTACCAGCGGCAAACCGTTGCCTCGTCCGGCGGAACGGTGGACGTAAGCGCAAACAATGGCGTGCTGATCGAAGGCGCCATTCAGGCCGGCGGCGGCAGCGCGAGCGCCGGGGGCGCGAGCCTGTCGCTAGTACTGTTCGCTTCGCCCAATTTGCTTAACGGCAATCAGCTTCCGGCCGACGTGGCAACTCAGATCAGTGCGCCGTCCGTCATGACTGTGACCAGCAGCCTGCCGACGCTTAGCGCCGGCCAGACGGATTTCACGGCAACGGCGAATCGGAGCGTCGTGTCGGCGGCGACTCTCAGCAGTTCGGGCTTCTCACGCATTTGGCTGCAAAGCGCCGACAACATCACGTTCGCAGGCGGCACACCAACATTGCCCATCTCTGTTACTGCGCCGGCGTCACTCGTGCTCGCAGCGCAGTCGATCGGCGTGGCCCCCGGGTCGGGGGTGAAAATTCAGTCGCCGTACGTTGCCATCGGGCCAGCACAGCAGCTATCGTCCGAAACCTTCCTTTCGCCTTTATCGGCCAACGCGCTGCCCGCCGCAACGACGGGTAGCGGCAGTCTGCTGGTCCAATCCGGATCGCTGGATCTCATCGGCAATTTCTCGCTCCAAGGCATCGGGCAAGCGACCCTCCTGGCCACGGGAGACGTGCGCGCGATCGGCGTACCAACTACGGCCAGCGCCGGGCCCACGGCGGCGGGTTCGCTCTCGTTCGGTGGCAATCTGACGATCGACGCGGCGCGCGTCTATCCGACGACGCAGACCATCTACACCATTAGTGGCCCAACTTCCGGCAGCGGTATCGGTACGTTAACGATTGGCAGCTCCGCTACTGCGGCCAGCACCCCCGTACTGTCGGCCGGGGGCTCGCTGACCATCGACGTTGCCAATCTGTACATCCAAGGTGCCGTGCAGGCTCCGTTGGGTAATCTGTCGCTCAACGCTTCGAACTCCCTCACTCTTGCGCCTGGAAGCCTGGTTTCCGTCGCCGGCACGGGGCTCGTGCCGTACGGCACCGTCCTCAATGGGACAACTTGGACGTACGGAATCCCCGTCGGCGACACCATTGACCCTGTCTCCAATTACGCGATCGCCTCCTCGAATGGCATCACGATTCCATCGAAGTCGATCACGCTTCAGGCCGGCACCTTGGCTGCAAAGCCAGGCTCGACGATCAACATCTCCGGAGGCGGCGATGTGCTGGGGATGGGTTTTGTTGCCGGCCCCGGCGGCAGTTACGACTGGTCGCAGAATTTTGTCAATGCCGCGCGCAATCCCTTTTTCGCGCTGGTGCCCTCGCAAGGAACGGCCACCGCAGCGTACGATTCGCAGATCTATTCCAATCTGGTCCTGAACACTGGCTTGCCCACCCAGAGCGGTTCGTTTTTCCAGATAGGGCAGACAATTACTATCGCCTCGGGCAGTTCCCTGCCAGCTGGGACTTATACGATCCTGCCCCCGGCTTATGCACTGCTTCCCGGAGCATATGCAGTCGAGGCTGCCGCGGGATATCAAAACCTGCAGCCCGGCAATTTCATCGCGATGCCAGATGGTTCGGCAATTGTCCCCGGTCGCCTGGGCGATGCGGCCGCAGGCATCCTCGCTTCCGAGTGGAGCGGGTTTCGCGTCTATACGAGCGCGCAGTTCCAGACCTTCTCCCAGTTCCAACTCTACCAGGGCAGCAGCTTCCTCTCTGCCCTAGCCAACGCACTTGATCAGGTGGCTCCGCGCGTGGGTCCGGATGCTGGCCAGCTGCAAGTAGCTGCGAATTCGGTTCAGCTAACTTCGTCTATCGAATCCCAGGCGGACTCCTCTGGTCGTGGTGCCGACATTGAAATCGATGTGCCGGAGGTCGTAGTCGCAGATAACGTTGCGGCGAGCGCAACTCCCTCTTCCACACTTACGCTAAGCGCCACGCAACTCACCGCGCTCGGCGCCGAGACCCTGGTGCTCGGCGGGCTAGCGACACGCAGTGACAACGGCGGCGCATCCGGTTCGCCGGGGACGACTCTTGCGGTCATTAACCCCGTCGTATCGAGCTCGGTCAGTATCCAGTCCACGAAGACCCTTTCTGCTGGGGAAATCGTGCTCTCGTCAGCCAATGTTCAGCTTGCCGACGGCGCTCAACTCTTGGCAACCGGCGGCGACGCGGCTGGGACCACACAAATCGTCGCCAACGGCGACGGCGCGCTGCTGTATCTCGGAAGCGTTAGTCAGGCACCGAGCTACGCACGCGTCAACGCGTCCGCGCCGGGCGCGACAGCACAAGGTCAACTCAACATTGGTGCCGCCCATCTCGCCGGCGGCTCGCTCATCGCTGACGCAAGCGTCGGGCAGAGCTACGACCCTGGCGCAAGCTTTTCGGTCAATGCCGTGAACGTCTCCGCATCCGTCCTGAACCTAGGCAACGTTCCCACAGGCACGCTCGGTGTGGATCTTAGCGCGCAGATTCTCGCCGAATTTGGCAGTGCGAAGTACCTCACGCTGACCGCCTTAGGTGGCATCGACGTCTACGGAAGCACCACGCTCGGCCCGACCAATTCTTCTGGTCAACCGTTGCTTGCGGGAATCACGCTCGTTGGACCGGGCATCGCCGGTTTCGGCGCAAGCACCGACGTCGTAAATTTGAATGCCGGCCAAATCACACTAACGAACCCGGCTGGAGCAGCCATGACCAACACCGGTTCCGGCACGGGCAGCTTGAACATCGCGGCCCAAGCGGGTGGCCCGGCCAGTGGCAACATCGGACTGGGCGGCGCCATTGGTCTTAGCGGTTTCTCAACTGTGAATTTCACCGCGACTGGCGTGCAAGCCTCCGGTACGACCACCGCCGGTACCGGCGATTTCGTATTCACGGGCAGCAGCGGCACGGCCACAAACCTTCAGATCGCAGGCAACGGCTCTGCCTTGAACATTTCCGCAAGCCGCGTCACCGCGCAAAGCGGCGTCAATGCGAGCGTGAACCTTTCCGGAGACCTTGCGATCAGTGCTTCGGGGCCCGCGCCGTCGAGCTACGACTTGTACGATCTGGGGGCCACCTTGACGGTCACGGCCGCAGATATCAATGTCACCGGACGCCTCGATTTTCCATCGGGCGTGGTGAAATTGGCCAGCGCCGGACCCGATGGCATCACCCTCGGCACAGGTGCCTACCTGCGTGTCGCCGGCGTCACGCAAACCTTCGCCTCGACAACTGCGGACTCGGCTGCCGGCAGCATCGCGCTGACAGCAACTAACGGATCGGTGACTGAGGCCGCCGGCGCCACGCTCGACCTTTCCGGCAGCGGGCAGTCGGGCGACGCCGGCAGCTTGAGCATTTCCTCGCCCAACGGCGTGATAACGCTGCAAGGTGCGCTGAACCTGACGCCGGGGGCAAATGGTCTTGCCGCGAACATTTCCCTCGATGCCTCGAACCTGGCCAACGCCGATGCACTGGTTAATGCCATCGCCAGTGCAGCCGGCGGTAGTGTGCTCAACTCGGTTAGCCTACGTGCCCGCAGTGGCGATATCACACTGAGCGGCGCCAACGGCAACACTCCTGCTTCCACCATCCGCGCCGGAAATATCGTCTTGGAAGCTGATGGAACGGGTGGCGCGACCGATGGCTCCATCAACATGAATGGCGTTCTCGACGCGAGCGGAGTTTCCGGTGGTCAGATCGCTCTATATGCCAACGACCAGATCACGCTCGGTGGAACGATCGACGTGCACGCCAGCGGTTCCGGACAGGCCGGCGGTACGGCATTACTTTCTGCTCGGGTCAATGCGAACCCATCTGCACCGACCACCCTGGATGCCGTCCTCATTCAGTCGGGGGCGAACATCAATCTGAGCGGCGGCCCAACCGGGACGGATGGCACGCTCATTTTGCGCTCGGTCGTAAACGCGAGCGGAAGCGACGTCGACATTGCCGCGATCCCGCTCGGGGCAATCACCTCGACGAACAATGCGCTTGCCAACAACAATCAGCCGGCTCCCAACATCGTTGTGCAGGCGGTCACGGTGAATTCCAGCTCCGGTCCATTGACCCTCGATCAGACCTTCTGGTCCAACGAATCGGCCGCGCTCACGACGTTTATGAGCGCCACCAACGTTACCAACATCACAACCCGCCTTCTGGGCTCAAGCACCGCGGACGCGAATTTCCACCTGCAACCGGGTCTGCAGATCGAGAGCGCGGGGAGCATCACTGTAGCCAACCCGGTCGATTTCTCGACTGGTCTGACCAACGTGAACACCGGCAGCGGCACGTTCACCTGGCGGTATGGCGGTAGCACGCTTGCGACCAGCCAGCCGGGCGAGCTCACCCTGATTGCCGGCGGTGATTTGAACATACAAGCCAACATCAGCGACGGCGTCGCCACGACCACGGACTCAGCCGGCAATCCTTTTGTGAAGGCTTGGAGCGGTGGCACAAGCTGGAGCTACGTCCTCACCGCGGGGGGAGATCTGTCGGCCAGCAACCCGAACCAGACAATTGCTGGCGCGGGTAGCCTCTATATCGGGACAGCGGCCGAACCGGGCGTTGTCGTACGGACCGGAACAGGCTCCATCAATTTAAATGCCGGTGAAAACGTCGTGCTCAATAACGGCCCCGGGCAGCAGGACAACGTCGTTTACACGGCCGGCGTCGCCAGTGTGTCGCTGCCCCACTTTGCCACACTTCCTATGGATGACGTTTACGGGGAGTACACGACCACCTACAAACCCGTGATCACCCAGTCCGGGGGTAATCTGACTGTCGTCGCGCAGAATGACATTTTCGGTACGGACACAGCCGGGGACAACCAGGACGGTAGCTGGCAGGCCGTCAACCAATGGCTGTTCCGTACCGGCTACGGTACCTCCACGTCGCCAGCGGCCTGGTGGAGCGACCTTAACAGCTTTCAGCAGGGCTTCGGCGCTTTGGGTGGCGGCAATCTGAACCTCACGGCTGGCGGTGACATCATCCGAGTAGGCGCCGTCGTCCCGACCAGCGGCTACGTTTTGAACGGTTCGGTCTTTTCCTACAACTCCGGATCTCTGAACGTCACAGCCGGCGGCTCGATCGTTCAAGGCTTCTATTACGACGAGGCCGGAACGGCAACCTTGCGCGCAGCTTCATTAGAGTCGAACGGCGCTGCGACCTCGTTCGTGCAGAACGTTGCACTTGCGCAAGGCGACGGTACCTTCAGCATCATCACCCGTGAGGGCGCCGAATTTGCTATCCCCTTTAATCCCACCGTAAATTCCGCGTCCGCGAACCTCACCGCGGTCACGGGCAGCAATGTTTTCTTCACTTTTGGACCCGGCACAAGTTTTAATGTTCAAAGTGCATCAGGCAGCATCGTCGCTTTCAATCCCCAGTTAAACAGCTCGAGCACGAGCGGCGATTCGAGCTCAATCACCCTGCTTTCCTCCAACGCTGCAGCGAATCTGCTTTTCGCTCCGACGAACGTCTACCTGACAGCATTCGGCGGCAACATAACCGCGGGTGGCAACAACAATGGTTTCTGGACAACTGGAATCGAGCAATATCCGGATGCGAAGGGGCAACTAAGCCTTCTGGCAAACGGCAGCATCTCGCAGTTCGGCTGGTACATGTCGCAAGCGGACGCCAGCACGCTGCCGACCGCCAGTGCGCCCATCCCGGATGCGACGATTTTCGACCTGACCACACCTTTGGCGTCCTCTACAACCCTGCATGCTAACGACGCATCAAATGCCGAGATCGTCACCCGTAACGGTGATCTAAGCAATTCGTCGTTCAATCTCCCAAAAACCACCGAGATCTCTGTTGGCGGCGACATCGGGCCGCAAGTCGTTCTCGATATCCAGAACTCCAATGCAAACAGCCTGACCAGCATTTCGGCCGCCGGCCAGATCAACTTGACCTCCGGCACGCCTTACGACAGCATTCTCATCGCTGGCCAGGGAACCGCGCAGATTATTAGCGGTGGTGCGATGAACCTAGGTACCGATGGCGACGGTATTCTCTCCCTAGGTAACGAACAGAACACCCGCCTTCCCGCCTTGGGCGCGAGTCTGATCGTAGCAGCCGGCACAGGTACCACCTCCCTCGCCAACGCTGTGGTCGCGGCCCTGCCCAATTATCTGAACTTGATCGATAACTACGTTCGGTACGATGCGTTCGCCGCCGCAGGCAACGGCTCGGCAACCTTAAACCAACAGGTGATCGCCACCTTGAGCGCAGATGCGAGCATGAGTGCGTTGGTGCAGGCGCTCAATGCCGGTTTGGCCGCCCGCAGCTCAGTCAACGATCCATCCTCGGAGTTCAATCAACTCGTCGGCCAGTTGACCCCAGGGCAGCTCGCGCTAGGCGCGCTCAAGCTTGCAGCGGCAATCCAGACGGTCGCCAACGCCCAATTCATCAACTCGGCCAACACCGACACCTTTGCACCCGCGTACGCGGCCTTCGACGATTTGTTCCCCAACCTAGCGGCGTCGGCGAACGTCATTAAATATTTCGTACAGAACAATCCGTTTGTGGCTGCGGGAAGCTCGGCAAACGGCATGCTTGCCAGCGTTTTACAGGATTTACCGACGGCGCTGGCTTCAGTGATTGAGCTCGGCCTATCCGACCCGTCTTCCGTCAATAATCCGGCGTCCCCGTTTTCCCAAGCCCTTTCGGCCATCGACGCCACCGCCCTGCAATCTGATGCGCGCGCGTTGCTCGCGAGCGTATTGACGGTTGCAGGCCAAAGCCGCAACACGCTCGCCGCGAACGGCCAGTTGACGTCTAACGGCTCTCCATACGCCACGGCGCTGACGCGGTTAGCCAACGCTTTCACTCCCCGGACCACCAACGGCTTAAACGACTTGCAAATGGAGCACAGCGAGATCGAGACGGAGCAGACGGGCTCGCTGGCAATCCTCGTACCACAGGGCAGTATCAATGTCGGCCAGGCGAACGCCCCGGTGCTTGATACGTACGCGGCCGAGAAGACGGCTTCCCAGCTTGGCATCTACACACTGGGTGGCGGGGACATCATCGGGCTCGTACGCAACGACTTCAACGTCTACCAGTCCCGCGTTTTCACGGTGGCAGGCGGCAACATCACGCTATGGTCATCGCAAGGCAACGTCGACGCCGGCAACGGCCCGCGCGACGTCACCGTCTCGTCCCCGCCCGTGCTTGAGACCGACCCCAATACCGGCATCGAGTACCTCAACTTGGGTGCCGTGGTCAGCGGTAGTGGCATCGGTGCTCTTGAAACGAGCCCCGACCAACCTCCAAGCAACATCAACCTTATGGCACCCGCCGGCTACATCGACGCGGGAGAGGCCGGCATCCGGGCGCAGACGGGCAAGGTGCTGCTCGGCACCAACCTCGTGCTCAATGCGAGCAACATCCAGGCGGCAAGCGGCATCAGCGGGGGTGCCGTGGTCGCGGCCCCTCCCCCGCCACCTCCGCCTTCTACCGGTCTATCCGCGAGTGACAAAGTAGTGGAGGATGCGCAACGCGAGGCGCTAGCGGAGCAACTCGCGGGGGAACAGCGGGCCGCCGGCCAGATGCAGATGCGCGTGAGAGGTGAGTTCCTGGGCTTCGAGCGCGAATGTGCACCCGATGACAAGGAATGTATTTCGGCAAAGGAGCAGCCGCAAAACTGATGTGTCACATTGGGGCAGCTTTCCGTGGTCAAGCTCGGCGGCTTTTCGGGGCTTTTCGTGCGCTGGGCTTTTCGCTTCGTCCTTCCACCGTTGGGATGCTGTGTCCTTGCAATCGCGGGATCCGCGGCGTTCGCGCAGCAGACGCCGGGGAGCAAGCCTGACCCGGCCTTTGACGTGCTGGAGTTTCGCGTCGAAGGCAATAGCGTATTGTCAGCGAGAGAAATCGAACGCGCCGTGACGCCATTTCTAGGCGAGAAGCGCCATTTCTCGGACGTTGAGGCAGCTCGCAAGGCCTTGGAGGACACCTACCAAAAGGCCGGATATCAGACAGTGTTCGTCGACATCCCGGAACAGCGTGTCACCGAGGGTGTGGTTCGGCTGCATGTGCTGGAGGGCAAGGTCGGACAGCAGCGCGTCACCGGCAGCCGGTATTACGAGCAGGGGCAGATTCGAGCGGGCGTGCCTGAACTGGCTAGTGGAAGCGTTCCGGATTTCAATGCGATGCAGCAGCAACTGGCGCAATTGAACAGATCGGCGGATCGGCAAGTGTCACCCATTTTGACGCCTGGCCGCACCCCCGGTACGGTCGACGTAAATCTCTCGGTCAAAGACCAGCTGCCCTTGCACGGCGACATTGAGGACGACAACTACGCTTCGCCGTTCACCACGGCCGACCGCGCCAACGTCTCTCTTCACTATGACAACTTGTGGCAACTGCAGCACAGCCTGGCGCTGAGCTACCAGGTTGCGCCAGAAAAACCCAGCGAAACAAACGTTTTGTACGGAACCTATCTGTGGCGGTTTTCCGCCAGCGACAACGTAGTTTCCTTGTACGGCATTCGATCCAACAGCGATGTGGCGGTCGTTGGCAGTGCCACAATCTTGGGCAATGCCAAAATCGCCGGCGCGCGCTGGATCGATCCCCTTGGAAGCGGCAACGGGGAGGATCTGACTTACTTTCATTCATTTACCTTTGGAATAGACCGAAAGGATTTCGCACAGACCAATATCAGTGCCCAGACCGCCGGACTGACGGTGCTGCCCGAGATCACCTATTACCCTCTTTCAGCAAACTATGGGGCAACTTTCGTCCACTCCCATTCCACGGAGCAGTTCTCCTTTGGCCTCGTGACCGCGCCAAGAAGTCTATTTGGCAACACCGACGCCAAGTTCCAAAGCCGTCGCGTACTGGGCGACGCAAGCTTCATGATCTGGAAATGGGATGGCTTTTGGGACCAAATACTCTCGCGTCGTTGGAGCCTGTACGCACACCTTGCCGGACAGTGGACCGCCGACCCGCTAATTCCAAACGAGCAGTTCATTACTGGCGGTGCGGGAAGCGTGCGCGGCTACCGCGAATCTGAAATCAGCGGCGACCGGGGCACCAACGCTACGCTGGAGATGCGCTGGTACACGCATGCACGCGCCAGCACGGCACCAACTGCGGAGTCGGTCTACCTTTGTGCATTTGCCGATGGCGCACAGGCATACCTGGTGGAGCCAGCTGGCCCCCAGATCTCCGAGATCAGCATCGCATCCATGGGCTTGGGGCTGCACGGCCAAGGCTGGCATGGGTTGCACTTTGCATTCGATCTTGCCAAAGCCCTGCGCGAGGGTGGTCGCGGTGTCAACGCTCCCATCACCCCGCAGGGTGCAGTTCGACTAGACGCAAGCCTTGGCTACGGCTTTTGAACTCCCTCCTGCGTAGGGTCACGTTCGACGGCGACTCAGCAAAGGGAACCTGCCGCGACCCCACTACCGCCCGACGCTGGCGCATTGCTCAGCAAGCGCATGGCAATTGCCTTGGTCACCGCCTGCGTGCGATTGCTGGCCTGCAGCTTGCGCAGTATGCGCTGGATATGGTTCTTGACGGTAAGCGGGCTAATCGAAAGCACCATGCCAATTTCGTGGTTGCTCTTGCCCTCGCGTACCCAATGCAAGATCTCCACTTCGCGCTCTGATAAGGCGCCGTCGGCCGGCTCAGAACTTACGGACACAGGCGTTCTGTCACGGGTAAGAGCCCGGCAGTAGGCACTAAACACGTACGGCACCACCAAGGATGCAATGCCTGCCTCGCGAGCGCCAGGCGGCGTGTGCAGGGAAACGAAAGCGAAAAATCCGTGTGCACCGACATTGGATTGCTCGAAAGGGATGCCATGGGCCAATGTTGGACCCATCCCCAAATTCTCCAGTGCCAAAAGCAAAGGCGCGTGCTGCGGTGTTTGACTGCTTACCGCGAGCGGCTCGGAACCGTGTTCGCGCCAGGTCTCCAAAAGGTGTATCGCTACGCCATCGCGCGGATGACATAGTCTCGAGAGTGCAGAAGTCGGCAGCGGCACATTGTGAAAGTAATCAAAGAAGATTCCCGTGCCGTTGCCGCGCGGCAGCCCGCAAACCAAAACACCATGAGGCAAAAGGCTTTGCAAGCGCCCTTGCGTCCACGAGAAAAACTGAAAACGCCGTCGTACGGTAACCGCGTCGGTGATTGCCGCAAGCAAGAACGTGGCATCTTGCCCCGAAAGCCGCACCGGCTCGGCTGACGCCTCGCTACCGGCGCTCCACTCACCTGCAGCTCCGAAGTCAGTACGCATTGGCGTGCCGAAACACAATTGCCGCGGTTTTCAGCAAAATGACGAAATCAAACCCCAAGGACCAACGCCTCAGGTAATCAATATCGTGTTCGATGCGCTGGCGCATCTTCTCTACTGACTCTGTCTCCCCGCGCAAACCATTGATCTGCGCCCAGCCAGTGATTCCAGGCTTGACTTTGTGCCGTACCATGTAACCCTTAATGAGACGCCGATATTCCTCGTTGTGCGCGACGGCATGCGGGCGCGGACCAACTAGGCTCATCGATCCTGCCAACACATTAAAAAGTTGCGGCAATTCATCGAGCGACGTTCGCCGCAAGAACGCTCCAAGGGGTGTGACCCGCCAATCGTCGCGCGTGGCCTGGCGCACTTGCATGCCGTCCTCAACCACAGTCATTGTGCGAAATTTCCAGACGATAATCTGGCGACCATCCAATCCGTAGCGACGTTGCCGAAACAAAATCGGGCCGCGCGGCCCGAACTTGATGCCGATGGCAATTGCAAGCATCAAGGGCGAAAGCACCACTAAGGCCAAACTACTGATCACAATGTCAAAAATGCGCTTTAAGAGCGCGTCCGTACCCACGATGGGCGAATCGCACACGGCCATCACCGGCATGCCGTTGATATCGTCAATGCGTGCATTGATCAAATCGGTGATGAAGATGTCGGGTACAAAATAGACCGACGCCGTAGTGTCTTTGATTTCGTCAAGGAGCTTTAGCAGGCGCGGTTGCGCTGCCATCGGCAATGCGATAAACACTGCTTCGACACGATTGGACTTAACAAAGCACGAGGCTGCATCAATCGGTCCAAGTAGCTGGCCGCGGGCATCGGCTGGTTCCGTGAGCGCGCGGACTGCCTGGCTTCTCTCATCACTATGCGTCACTCCTAGAGCCCGAGGGGACGCATCGCCATATGGCGCGTCGGTGCTTGCAACACCCGCCCCGCGCCCCTCTAGATCGGCGACCGTTTGCAAGCTGATCCGTGGTTCGGAAAAATCATCGTCAAAAAAACCCACGAAGCGAAACCCAAGCGCTGGGTGCTCGACCAAATTCTCCGCCAAGCGCCGGCCGACTTCATTGGCCGCCACGATCACTGCGCTTCGGTAGCCATCGATCGCCAGGAGCTGTGGGACCAGGACCGGAATTGCACGGTGTCCGGCATACAAAACAACCGGCGTACTGACAAACCACACCGCCAACATGTGTAAGTCAAAATAAGCGATAAATTTTGTGGCGTAACCAAAAAACAGCAGCAGTGCGACGAGCAATACCCAATTGATGAAAATCGTGGCGAGGAGGTTTTGTTGCAGCTTATGCAGCGACACCTCCGAAGGAAAAGTGAGCGAAAAGACGATTACTGCGAGCACGAGTTCCGCCGCGCCGAAACCCGATTGGGCCACAATGCAACTTAGCAGCAGACACAGCACGATTAACAGCGGATCCAATACGACTCGTACGAACCCACCAAAGGAGATGTGGCCTCGCGAAATGGCGACAGATGGAGAGCCCAGCAGCATGTTTTTTACCAATGGTGCGACCACGCAACTGCCCTAGCGACGCACAGACCAATCGCGCTGAACAGGCGCGTGACGCGGCGAAGGATTTCAGCGTATTAGTTGTATGTGACCGGCTGCTGAAATCCCGCCGCTTTTTTTCGCGCTAACTTTTAGCGCGCGCCCAACAAAGTGCGCTGTCCCTGACGGGCGAGACTGATGACCAGAATAAGCAGGCCAACGATGAGCGTGGTGCTTGTTCCGCTTTCCGGAACTGGCGACGCCGATCTGCCGCAGTCATTACAGTGCCAGTGCTCGTGCCACCAACCTCCGCCCTGGAAGGGACGCCAACCCTCGCCGTGCCAATACCACCCTGTCCCATTGTCCCAGCGCTGATCAGAGGCCGTCTGTGCGAACGAACCGCCATATTTACTAGTCTCACCGAAAGAGTCGAAGCGTCCCGCGGTGTCTTGATCGTGCCGATCGGCATCAGGTACCCCGTATTGCCACGGTTGGCTCCGCCCATCTGGGACAAAGGTGCTGTCCCACTGCGCTAGCGATGCAAAAGACTCCGCGGGATCCTCTGAGGGTGCTCCAAAGGCTTTAGCCGGTGGCGGCATCATGAAACTGAGGCCGACGCCTCCAAAAACGACTGCCCACCGCAGGTGGTTTACCAAATTTTCCCGACAAAACAACGCCATGAATTTTCTCCTAGTTCAAAAAGACGGACAGACAAATTGATGAGAAGCACCCTGAAGAACAGTTGCGCTCCGGAGTGGGACCACTAAAAGAAGAAAGACATGGCCCCAGCGTTTGGGCGGATAGCGGCGTTGCACGCAACGCCACACCGCGAGTTGGTTACCAAACGCCACGCGCGAAGCCGATTGCCACTGAAGACTCCCGTGCATTACCGCGCAGACCCTCATGTTGCCGACAGGGCCGAACCAGAGGGGTCGATTTTATTTTTGCATTGGTCCGAAAGAATCAATAAATCACGCGTTTTGGACAACAAGCAACGCGCGGAGGCATATTGACATCGATGACTTCAAAGAATGTCGATACAAAGTTGCCCTCGCTGAAAGATGCTTCGAACCCGCAATAGATCCAGCGATCATGATCTTGTCACGAAGGTCTGAAACGATAAAAAATTTCGACGCGGTAGCCGGTTGCTTGAAATTGCTTTTCGTTTACAAAAGAACGACTTATTGAAATCAGCAGATAGTGAATCGCAGCGCCACCTTTCCCTTGGTCAACAGTGAACACCGCTTGGCCATATTCGTCCGGGCGGCGCCATTCGCGCTGTTCATCGCGGTGCTTGCCCTGCGCGGGCAACTAGCGCACGACGCGTACGACTTGGGTGCCTTTGATGCGCGCTGGCTTTACGCGGCACAGACCGCGGCGGCGTTCGTTCCGCTTCTCATATGGCGTCGACGCTTTAGTGAGTTGGCTCAAGTGCCAACATCCTTACGTGGCTTCCTTCTAAGTGTGGCCACCGGCTTGGCCGTATTCCTGCTTTGGGTCGCGCCGCTGCCTAGTTGGACACATCTTGCTGCAGTGGCTGCGGCGTTTATCCCGGTTGATCAAAGCGGAGCGTTGCGCTGGGACCTAATCATTGCACGCACATTTGGTGCAGTTCTTGTCGTGCCGATCATGGAAGAGCTCTTCTGGCGCTCCTTCCTGATGCGTTGGATTGACGAGCGAGACTTCCTACGTCTAGATCCGTCGGCAGTCACCTGGCTAGCTGTCATTGCGTCCTCGGCTGTTTTTGCGCTGGCACACGATCTTTGGCTCATTGGGTTCGTGGCAGGCGTGGCCTTTGCCATGGTCTACCGACACACCGGAAGCCTTTGGTACCCGCTTGCCGCACATGCCACTAGCAACCTCGCCTTAGCGATCTGGGTGGTTAATGAGCGCGCCTGGGGTTTTTGGTGATCCCGCGCAATAGGACTTTGCACTTTGGCTATTGCGTCGACATTCGTAGCGTGGCCGCAGTGGTGTGACGTGTCAAGAATTTGACACTTGCTTCACGCAAAATACGCGGCTCCTTCAAACCGACAGCCGTTCATGTCCCTTGCGCCCGCAAAAGGTATAACCAATACGGCGGCGCCCGCGCGCACGATGAACCTCACCGCGCACCGTCTGCTTTTGGTGATCCGAGCACGCCATTACCTGGTGTGGGGTTGTTGTCTGGCTTTCAGTTTGGCTGCTTTCGGGATTTCCAAATTGATGCCGAAGCTCTACACGGCATCAGCGGAAGTCTTGCTCGATTTTCGCGAGTCCGACCCTGTTCAGGGCCAAATTCAGACACCAACGCTGATCTCCACCGGCTACGTCGTGACCCAAGCGGACATCGTTGCCAGTGACCGCGTCGCGCGCAAAGTTGTACGGATGCTGGGTCTTGATACGAACCCCGCAACAATTCAGCAGTGGCACGACGCCGGAGAAGGCGGAACCGTCGAACAGTACTACATGGATGCGTTGCGCAAAGGCTTGGAAGTGCGGCCAGCACGCTTGAGTAACGTGTTGTCGGTGAAATTCACGAGCCCAAGTGCCACCTACGCTGCAACCGTGGCAAACGCGTTTGCCAAGGCTTACGTGGAGACTAATGTCGAGCTCAAAGCTGACCCGGCGCGCGATTTTAAGGTCTGGTTTGACGCACGCACCGCCCAGGTGAGAGGTCAACTCGAGGCGGCGCAGGCGCGCTTATCGGAATTTCAACGCAAGAAAGGCATCGTCATTGCCTCCGACGAACATATTGACATGGAGACCGCTCGACTGAATGAACTCAATTCACAGCTCGTCGCAGTACAGGCTCAGCGGGCGGAAACGCAATCACGTCGAGATCAGGCGGCCGGTCAGATGGGTGACTCGCCCGACGTTATCCAGAATCCGTTGATTCTGAACCTGCGCGCGGACGTTGCCCGCGCGGAAGCCAAACAGCACGAACTGGCTCGAGAATTGGGGCGCAATCACCCGAGCTTTCTCAATTCTGAGGCGCAACTCAGAGCGCTCAAAGAGAAACTGGACATCGAGATTCAACGCGTTGCTGCGAGCGTGGGCGGCTCGGACTCGGTCATCGACCAAAAGGAGCGCCAGATGCGCGCCGCATTAGAGGCGCAAAAGCAGCGGGTCTTGCAGTTGAAAGCACAGCGTGACGAAGCGGCAGTCCTGAGAAACGACGTGGACTCCGCACAGCATGCGTACGACCTGGTACTACAGCGGGTTTCGACCTCTAACTTAGAGAGTCAAGTCCAGCAGACCAATGTCACGATCCTGAGCGAAGCGCTGCCACCAGTGAAAAAATCAAGTCCGCACACACTGCAAAATACGATCATCGGCTTCGTTCTTGGTCTGTTGACCGGCATAGCGGCCGCTGTGATGCTCGAGGCACAAAGACCGCGGATGCGCAGCACCGAAGATGTGGCGGCGCTATTGCAGACCCATGTGCTCGCCTCAATTCCCCGAGTTCAGGCTTCAAGGCCCTTCCGGCGCAAATTCGTCAAATTGCCACGTTTCGGCCGCGCAGTGCCGGCACCTGCAAACTGAACCTGTTACCGCGATGTCCTCGGTGGCGCCTCATCTGACTGCTTCCGTCGAGCGAGCTACGCCTGGCGGGAGAAGGTTAACGGTCTCGGCCGCTCCCGTATTTATCCAGAGTTGGTGGCCGCTGCTTCTTGGCGTCGGCGGCCTGCTCCTCGCAACGTCCTCTCGTTTCTATTACGGTCTGTGGCAGCAGCCTGAATTCGAACACGGACCATTGATGCTTGCCGTGGCGGTGTGGCTGCTTTGGCGTCAGCGCGGCGCGTTTATCGCAGCGGCGGCACCAGCATCGTCTCGGATCGCACTCGTGTTGATAGGTGCGGGTCTCGCAGCGTATTTATTCGGTGTGCGTTTGAAGGCCGGCTATGTCGAAGCCGGCAGTTTGGTGCCGGTTCTGGCCGGCGCTTTATGGATGATCGGTGGTCGGAACCTTGTGCGCCAATGCGCTTTTGCTCTGATTTTCGTTGCGCTCGCTACGCCGCTGCCATCCCCATGGGTATTTGCTGCGACTTCCGGCCTCAAAGAATGGGTCTCACAGGCTGCTGAGTACCTGCTACACATTGCCGGCTACCCGGTCGCGCGCGACGGCGTCACTTTGCGCGTTGGCTCTTACAACTTGCTCTTAGCAGATGCATGCTCTGGGATGAATTCCCTGATCTCCTTATGCGCGGTTGGTCTGCTCTACGTTCACCTGAGCGCGAAGCGCAGCGCCGCACACATGACCTTGTTGCTCGCGGCGATTCCGTTGATTGCCGTCGTGACAAACCTTGTGCGGGTGCTGATCCTCACGCTGATCACCTTTCATTTGGGCGATGAGGCCGGGCAGGGGTACTTACATCAATTTGCCGGCTTTGTAATGTTCATGATTGCGCTCGCGGGCACAGGGCTTGTGGACATTGTGCTAGCGAAGCTTTTCCCCGCAGGGCGGACGGCTTTGACGCAAAGGCAAAGCTATGTTGCACATTGATCGGCGTGCGGCGTTTGCAGGTATTGGGATGCTCGCTGTTGCTGCCTTGAGTGCGATTGCCACGCCTCACCGTCATCTAGCAGCCGAACTGGCCCCCTTGGATTTGGAAGGCAATATTCCCCGCCGACTCGGGGACTGGAAAGTTGACCTGTCCATCGTGCCCGTACTGCCCTCTGCTGATGTGCAGCAGCGATTAGACCAGTTGTACAACACCGTCTTCTCACGCACTTATGTCGATTCCCGGGGCAATCGCATCATGTTTCTTATAGCCTACGGCACAGATCAGGCGGACCGAATGACGCTGGCGCACTTACCTGAGGGTTGCTATTCGAGCCAGGGTTTTCAAGTGTGGCCCACGTCTGTCGCCACGATTCGGTCCGAGGGACGGGCGCTTGAAGTGCGGCGGCTTCGCACCCGCAAAGGCTTGCGTGTGGAACCGGTGACTTATTGGACTACCGTAGGTGACAGAGCTTTTATCGACGAGCTTGGTAGACGGATGGCGCGTGCCCGTTATGCGTTGAAAGGCATTGTTCCGGACGGAATGCTTGTTCGCGTTTCCTCCATCGACGAGCATGAAGCAGAAGCTTTCGAGCGACAGTCCGATTTTATTTCGGCGCTTTTCAGCGGTTTGCCAGCAGCCACACGCGTGCGGCTTTTTGGTTTGCCGTCCTAAGCCTTGCACTTTAAGCGACGTGCGCTCGCAACCGACCAAGCAAGAATTCATCTGGACTGATCGCCAGCAGGTGAGCAATTGTGTTGGTCCGTCCGAATTGCGCCCCGCGTCAGGCATGCATTGCGCCGTTTCGGAAAGATGTGATGTCGGCAGCCCGGCTTGACAGCGTCGCTCGCGCGGCGACGCTTGGTGAAGCTTTGAGGAGCGGAACGGCTCTTCGCTGGCTAAAGGGGTTGCGTGCCCGTATTGTCGCAAACATGGTTGCACTGCTAGTCGGTCAAGGCGTTACGGCGGGCATACAACTCGTTTCGTTACCGCTTTTCCTCCTTTTTTGGGATGCCGAGCGATATGGCAAGTGGGTACTGCTATCCGCTGTCCCTGCATATTTTTCTATGAGTGATGCTGGGATGATTCCCGTAGCCGCAAACAAGGTCAGCATGCTACGCGCCAGCGGAAGAACGACTGCGGCCAACGCAGTTTTTCAGAGCGCCCTTGTGTTGGTCCTGATGGCATTCACGGTTGTTGGCGCGAGTTCGGCTTTTGTACTCCTGAACATTACGAATGACGTGCTCGACGCCGATAGCCGCCTTGCGCTATGGCTACTGATCCTATCCACCCTACTCGGCCTATTTTCAGGGCTCTTTGGCGCCAGTTTCCGAGCGGCGGGAAATAACGCGCGAGGGGTGCTTTACAACGAGAGCATACGCGCGTTGGAATTCACCGGTCTCGCAATCGGGCTTGCGCTGGGCCGTACGTACACTTTTGCCGCCTTAGGTCTACTGACTGGGCGCTTTGCGGGTTCGCTTTTAGTCGCCAACGAATGCAGGCGCCTGTGTCCCTTTCTCCATTGGAGCGTTCGCTTGGCAAGCCGAGCCGAGTTACATGCATTGATTCGGCCAGCCCTCGGCTACCTAGCCTTTCCGCTTGGAAATGGCCTAAGCATTCAGGCAATTACATTGGTCGTCGGCGCGTTGTTTGGCGCCGTTACGGTCGCGATATTCAACACGTACCGTACCCTGTCGCGGCTCGTCCTCCAGATAACTTCGACGCTAAGTCATGCCGTTTTGCCAGAATTTTCCAATCTTTACGGGGCATCCGATGCGACAGCGCTGCGTGCCTTATATCATCGGGCCGTACTAGCCGGGGGAGCGCTCAGCATATTCCTATCGCTAGTCATGATTCCTTGCGCGCCCATTGTTCTGCGGATTTGGACGCACGACAAGATTCCCTTTGATACAACGCTGTTCGTGTTCTTTGCGCTTGCGACTTTAATTAGCGCCCTGGCGCACGTGCCCCGGATATTGCTTTTGTCGACCAATCGACATAGCCGTCTGGGCATCCTCTATCTCGCCTTTTCAGCTACTGGTGTCGTGTCGGCCGTGCTCCTGGGTCGCCTCTTTGGTCCAAGCGGGACCGTATTTGCGATGACGGCGCCGGAGTTGGGGATGTTGCTTCTCGCCGTGATAATGGGCCGTCGCCTATTGCGCGAAATGCCCGAAAGTCCGAAAAATGCGTAGCGATGCGAGCCGACCGGCGCACAAGTTATGCGTGTCACTTTCAACGATCGGGACCTTCCACACTTTCGATATGGCGCGCCAACTCGAAAAAGCGGGGGCACTCGCCAGCGTCCATACGGGCTATCCGCTATTCAAGCTTCGAGCAAGCGGGATACCACGGCATAAAATCCACTCCTTTCCGTGGATGCGTGGACCCTATATGGCCGGTTGGGTTCCACAAATTTGGCGGTGCGAGTGGGAACATTGGACTGCATCGACGTTCAGAGCGTATGTCGCCAGCACCCTGCCTGATTGCGATTTGTATTGCGGGCTTTCGGGCTCAGGTCTACAAGCAGGTCGGCTTGCGCAACGCCGCGGCGCGAAATACGTTTGCGACCGCGGTTCTGCCCACATCCGATTTCAGGACACGATCTTGCGGGAGGAATTTGACCGTTGGAGCATACCCTACGGAGGTATTGATCCACGAGTCGTACACCAGGAAGAGCTTGAATACGCCCAAGCCGATGCGATCCTAGTTCCCTCCAAATTCGCCCAAAGAACCTTCATTGAACAAGGAGTTTCTCCAAGCAAGCTGCGCCTGGCGCCTTACGGCGTAGATCTGACTCGGTTTGCCTCATCGGGAAAACCACGCGCGCATGGATTTGATTGCCTGTTCGTTGGTGCACTATCCATAGAGAAAGGGGCTGGCTACTTATTCGACGCCTTTGAGAAAATCGATCACTCAAGTAAATCTTTGACCATTGCAGGTAAGGTGGCGTCACACATCAGGCCGATGCTTCGGCGGGCCATGAGACGAAATTCGGCGATTCATGTCACTGGGCATGTACCACAAGAAGACTTGAAAAATCTTATGAGCCGGGCACACGTACTCGTGCTGCCTAGTGTCCAGGACGGATTCGGCTTGGTCCAGGCGCAGGCGATGGCATGTGCTTGCCCGGTAGTGGCATCCAGTAACACGGGCGCCGAGGACCTATTTGAACATGGCAAAGAAGGCCTAATCGTGCCGCCACGTGACGCCGATGCGCTCGCGGCGGCTATGCAATGCCTTGCCGATGATGCTGAGTTGCGCGCCACGATGGCGCAAGCGGCACTGCAGCGCGTAAGAAATTTAGGTGGGTGGGACAACTACGGTCAAGTCGTACTGCGCGCCTTTCGTGACCTTGTTGGGCAAAAAAGCTCGCACCGACCCGAGCGCTCTCTTGTTAGCACCGTGTGATTTAAATAATTCAAAAACGATGCAGCGAAATGACCAGCAAGGCAAACGCCTCTGAGACACCCCTAGTCGATCTACCGGCGGACGGCCGAATGATTCGGCCCTCGGCTGCTTTTATCCGCCTCGAAATCGGCCATATTGGAAGAGTACTTTCGGTCGGTGCAGTGAGTGCCGCCTTAGGTTTCTTGCAGATCGCCCTTGGAGGCGATGAAGTGAGCTCCGCAATGTTTGCAGGAGCGACCTTTTTCGGGTTGCTTTCCGTTATCGAAGCCGGTCCGGTGACAGCTGTTGGGATCCTGAACTTTTTGCTCGTCGGTCGCTTCTTACTTGGCGCCTACTTCATAAAGAATCTGTTGGAAGGCGATCCCATTTCGGCCAATATGATCGAGCCTGAGCACACGGCCAAAGTGATGTTTCTCGGGTTTGCTGGCGTGTGGCTGGCCACTTTTATCGCCCGCCGTTACGTTCGGCGCTTTCCGCTGTTTGAGGTATCGAACAGTCTGGAGGGGTTGCGAGTTTTCACGATTCTTCTGCTCGTTGGTGGCACGTTTTCGCTTCTCGCGATTCTCATCGCCGCAGGCAGCGACACAGCGACGGTGGGAGGTGTTTGGGGCTTGGCAAAAGATTTGGTTTCCTTCCGAACGGCGGCCCTACCGGCGCTTATGCTTTACTTATGGCGAAAAAACACGTCCCGCTGGTTAACGCATCCGTTAGTTCTTGCCATCGTGCTCTTCCTTTTTTTACAGGGAATATTGGGCTCAAGCAAGCAAGGAATGGCAGACCCCTTTGCGCTCTATACCATGATGGCACTGGCTCGTTACGGCTTGCGCCATCCATTCGCATGGCTGGGGTTGCCCGCGACAGTTCTTCTTTTTCAATTTTTCATCTCCCCTATTGGCCAATACGCGCGCAACGAAGGGGCGAGAGACAAAGATCCCCGCCAAGCGGCAATTGCGACATCCGATATCGTCATTGGCTACCTAACGGATTCGAGGTTCCGGGACCGCGTTTTAAGCGCAGAGCAAAACGTCGTGGACTGGGGTCAGAAGCAGGCCTATTACCTGGACGATAAGTTTCGCGCCTTTTATCGCATTGCCATGATCGGTGAGGCGGATCGTCTTATCAGCGCGACCGACCGCATTACCTATTCGGGATTTGAGACCATTGAGAACGCGCTGCTGATCGTCGTTCCCCACTTCCTTTACCCAAACAAACCCCGCGCAGGGGCGGGAAACTTCCTTGGCCGATTCGCTGGCGACCTGTCGGAGGAAGATGACACAACACAGGTGTCCTTTGGGTTCATGGCAAATGCATACAACGCGTACGGTACGGCTGGAGTTCTGCCGCTGTCCTTTTTGTCCGCGCTGATCGTTTTGGGTCTTGTCAGTTTTAGCGCCTCTGGGCCCGTCTACTCCGACCCGTGGTCTTTCTTGGCACTCTCCGCCATTCATCAAAGTTACGTTGAAGGGGCTTTGACGGGGCAGATTGGCGCCATCCATCAGCCGATCGACGCGTTGATTCTTCTCTTTATGACTACTTTCATGCTCCGGCTCTACCGCAATTCGATTTCAAAATCTGCCCACGACGCGGAAAGCGCCGCTCTCGCAAAGTGAACGTTCTTTTCATTGGCCCTGACTCCGGGACCAGTCGACACCGTTTCTTTGGCTTCAACCGCCTCCGGCACAACGTTCGCTTGATCGATCCCCGGCAACTGTTGCCAAGCTCCGTTATGGTGGATCGTTTCGTTTGGAAAATTCACCCCGCACCTATAGCGGCAATTGTGCGTCCACGCCTCCTGCGCCTCATCAGCGGACAGCGTTATGACCTTGCCTTCGTCGATGGCGGTATTTTGGTCAATGCCGAGCTTGTCCGCGACCTGCAGGCACGCGGGGCGCGAGTCGTAAACTTTAACCACGACGATCCGTATGGAAGTCGCGACGGTGTACTCTTTGCCACCTATCGTAGTGCCGTTTCTCAGTACGATCTTGTCGTTGTCGTGCGTAAGGAAAACGTCGCCGAGGCCCGGCTCATGGGCGCGCGCCGGGTCCTGCACACCTTTCGTGTCGCTGATGACGTTGAACACTCTCCTCGAATACTCACTCCCGCCATTCGGGAGCAGTGGGAATCACACGTAGCATTTATTGGGACGTGGATGCCGGAGCGGGGACCCTTTCTTGTCCGGCTCCTGCAAAGAGGAGTTCCACTAAGCATATTTGGCGGACGTTGGCAGAAAGCACCGGAGTGGCCTGCTTTGCATAGTGCGCATCGGGGAAACAGCTTGCTGGGAGTCGACTATTGTTATGCCATTCAGGCGTCCAGAATCTGCCTCGGCTTGCTATCAGTCCAAAACCGCGACCTACATACGACGCGTTCACTCGAAATTCCATCGCTCGGGTCTTTGCTTTGTGCACAGCGAACTGTGGAACACGAGGAGCTATATACAGATGGTGAGGAAGCCGTTTTTTGGAACACTCCCGACGAGTGCGCCGACCTCTGCCATGGGTTGCTGCGAGATGAATCGCGGCGCGCGCGTATCGCAGCAAGGGGCCGAGAGCGTTTCCTCGCGAATGGGCACCGCACGGATCGACTCCTTACGCGTGTTGTGCAAGAGGCGTTTGCTTGAAGCCCTCCTGTAAGACGCACAACTCTACGCTGTCGGCTCGGACGATTGCCAGAGCTCGGCCTGAGTGGCGAACCAGGGTATCCATGTCGGGAGTCCGAGCGATAAATCTTTGGCCGCGCGTCGCATAGTTGATCGTTGAAAAATTGAAATGGCAGCATCCATTGCACTCGATTTGCGCGACTCTTGTAAAACGAATTTGTAGCTTTAGCTTTGAGTTTTATCGCCGCACCACTTCCTTCGGATTTCGCGCGATGAACGATCCCCACGACGATCGTGTATTCGGTCTTCTCTACGTTTCAGAAAAACGCACTTCGCACGCAAATTTAAAGGCCCATCACGACCCGGTGGACACATATCTGTCCTGCGCAGTGACGTGCTCCGCTTTCTATAGAGCACAGGCCAAGCGGCTCGTGGTGCTCACCAATGCGCGCGAGCGTCTTTTGGACCGATGCAAAAGACTCAACATCGAAAATCGGGTTGACCTTCAGCCCCATAAATTTTGTTTGCAGGTACCCCATGGCATACCGTTTTACGAGGCTCATTTCAAACTCGATCTGTTGGACGCATTTGGGTCGGGTGAATATGGCCCGTGCGTTACACTCGTTGACCTCGACACGGTCGCACTGCGTCCCATTCGAGCGGCAAGCGGCCTTGGGCTTGTAAATTTGGGGGCGGAGGCGCTCGGGGCCGCGCCGGAAGATATCTTGCGACGTGACATTTCGCGCCTTTCTAAGGTGGGTGTCTCGGAGGTATTTTGGTTCGGCGGAGAGTTCCTCTCGGGATCGGCCGACCTTTTTTGTCTCTTGAGCGCAAATATCAAGAAAATCTGGCCGCAATATTTGGGCGACCTGAAGACTTTTCACCATATAGGCGATGAGATGCTTATTAACGCCGCGGTGCCGAAACTTCTGGCAGAGGGCGTGAAAATCGACGACTTCGCTGGCTCCGGCGACGTGACGCGATGGTGGAGTAGCCGCACGGTCGCACCACAGGTGCCTTTTTGCCAGATCGCAGGGTCTGCTGTCCTTCACTTGCCAGGGGACAAACCATTTCTTGCCGCTTGGCGGACTGTGAAATCGCCTCAACCAGAGGCCTTCCTTCGTGAATACAAGAAATACGTTCAGACCCGCATCGCCCTAAGGCGGATGGCCTCAACCTTTGACAAAATTCTTTCTCGCAAGCGCCGAAACTGGTTTGTGCCGTCTTTGGTCTGAAGGCTCGTAACCTTTTATGTAGCGGTACGACGAATCGACTTTTAACCGATCTTCCGCCATTACTTTTCGGGTCTCAGCAACCGTCGCACAGATGCTGGGTTTTCGAGGCTTTTTCTGAGTCGAAGCGCCAAATGTCGTGCGACGAATCTACGCACTTACATCTACTCGAAACTACTTCACCGCGCATCATTCACTGGTTTTCGTAGCGTAGCGTTATGAATCGTCTTCTTCCTACGCGGACGCTTAATCGAAGGCAGAACGCACCAAGCAATAGCGCCTTCAACAAAACTTGCTGACTGTCTTATCGCAAGCAAACATTTGTTCCTAACTGAAAGGTCGAGGGGACGTAGCCTCAACCCGAAGCATCAAACTCAAAAGCACGTGATTGACCGTTTTTTCCCCTGCACGTCCGGACATGTCGGGACGGGGTCCGGGTGGCGGACTTTAATCGCGACCGGCTCCAAAAGCGGCCGACCGTCGCACAGCCAAAACGTGAAGAATGCGATCGAGACAACAGCTTCGGCACGCTTTCGGCACCAATGTTGGCATGAACACACCAACCACAAACCCGTGCCTATTGAACAGTTCAACGATACCCATGGCAGGTTCTCACCGGTGCGTTGCGGTAACCGTGCGTAGTTGAGCAGTTACACCTTGATCGCGTGCTCCCGAAACGAAGGTGCCAAGTTTCGCTGCCAAGGTGTAGCAGCACAGGACTTAACCTCCGAATGCGAAGCGAGTACCGGTCATGTTTAGGTCAGATGCCGGTAACAAGCGTTTCATTTTCGGGCGCATCGCTGAATATAAAGATACGGCGCCTTTTGTTGCGCATTATTCTGGGCCCACGACGCTCACCATCATTCGTTCTTGTGTGCTTCAAACCCTCGAATTGGCGTCAATGGTCAATGTTCGGAAAATGCTTGTAACACTCGTCCGTTAACCTTCCCGTGTGCTTCCGCGCAGCATTTTCGCAAACTTCAAACGATGACAGCCATTCTCGGACTTAACCTCGATCACCCCGATGCGGCCGCCGCGCTCGTGGTCAACGGCAAGCTGGTGGCAGCGGTTGCCGAAGAACGGCTTGGGCGCAGACTCAAACATGATCCCGCCTTTCCCGCAGCGGCGATTCGGGCAGTACTAGCGATCGGAGGAGTGGACGCCAAAGACCTCGATTACATCGCCGTACCGCGCGAAACGTCGGCAAATTTGGGCGCTAAAGTCAGTTGGGTTCTGAGGCACCCAATCTCAGGCGGCGGCGCCTACCTCGAGCACCGACGCCGCGCGAGAAGATCGTTCCGACTTATAGACCAAGTCGCCGCTGCATGCGACCGAAACGCCGCGTCTTTGAGAGCGCGTGTAGTTTGTGTGGAACATCACCTCGCGCACATCGCCAGCGCCTACTACTGCTCTCCGTTTGATGGTCTTACTGCAGGTTTCTCCTACGATGGCAGCGGAGATTTTGCAAGCGCCATGGTGGCGCGCTGTGAAGGTAACCGCATCGACGTTATTGACCGGGTCCACCTGCCCAGCAGTCTTGGCTTTTTTTATACCGCCGTGTGTCAGTTCATCGGTTTCGACGAATTTGGCGAAGAATATAAGGTGATGGGCCTCGCCCCATATGGTGAGGATAGCTTTGCAAATTTTATGCAGAAGCTAGTAAAAACCTCGAACGATGGATGGTTTCGACTGGCTAGCGGTTATTTCGGAATGCACGACGGGGTCGAAAGTGGAAAACTCGACCAACACAGCCGCATCGTTATGCCCCGCCTCTACACGGACGCTTGGATCACATCGCTCGGTGCTGCAAGAAGTCGGGGTGCTGAGCTTACGCAACGCGAAAAGAACCTTGCTCGCTCTTGCCAAGTCCGTTTCGAAGAGGCGGTAATGCATTGCTTTAATCGCCTACATCGGATCGTCCCGACGCCGCGAATCGCGTACGCCGGCGGCTGCGCCTTGAACGGCGTTGCCAACGCGAGGCTTTTGCGCGATACACCGTTCCGCGAGGCGTATCTTCAAGCGGCCGCATCGGACGATGGACTTAGTGTCGGTGCGGCCCTTTGGACCTGGCACAACGTCGTCGGGGGCAAGGAGCGGTTTTACATGAACCACGCCTACTGGGGTCCGCTGCACAGCGAGGACGAAATCCGCACCGCTACCGAAAGCGCGGGGATGCCAACTCGCAAAATCGAGGCGAACAAGCTTGGTTGTACGGCTGCGAGATTGATTCGGGCTGGCCTCGTGCTCGGCTGGTACCAAGGGCGCTCCGAATGGGGGCCCCGCGCGCTCGGCAATCGCTCGATCCTCGCGGATCCAACCAATTTCCAAATAAAGGACTTGATTAACGCCAAGATCAAACGTCGGGAAATGTTCCGACCATTTGCGCCTTCGGTACTGCGTCATGCCGTTTCAAAATATTTTGAGCAGGACCTCTTTAGTCCCTTCATGATGCATGTTGTTAAGATCCGACCACAGTGGCGCGACCGCTTGCCAGCCGTGACGCACGTCGACGGTACTGGGCGTTTGCAAAGCATCGAACGGGAGACGAACCCGCTTTTTTTCCACCTCATCGAGGAGTTTGAAAAACTCTCCGGTATTCCCATTGTTCTTAACACCAGTTTCAACGAAAACGAGCCCGTCGTCGACACGCCCCAGCAAGCAATGGACTGTTTTCTTAGGACCGGGTTAGACGCGCTGTGTTTAGGGACATACGTTGTGGTCAAACCAGAGCACGAGAACGTGCTAGTGCAGGCGATCGCAAAACCGGAAGCCCGCACTGTCATCGCCTGAAGAAAACTTCTCATCCTGGCCGGCGAACCAGATCCACTAATCGCCTCCCCCACAAAAATGACGCTGCTGGCGAACGCCAATCTCATTGTTTTGTCCCAAGAAGAGCCTCACCACCCACTTAAGGTTTAGCAACCTCCTAGCTACAGCGGACGCTGTGGTTCTTGCTTGGCTTTCCTCTCAAATCCGCCCGACTTTGCTCGCCGGAACATTTTTCGCTAAACGCAGTTCGCGACACGCCTTGGCACGCGACAGACAACGCCAAAACATGACATTGGACCTTTCTGCGGATCCAAGCGGTCGAAAGGGCGCCCGGTCAGCAAAGTGGAGTCAGTTTCTTGGTGCTTTTTTGTACCCGACTTATCGAACCAGGAATTGCCGAATGCCTTCGAGAATTTTATCGACCGGCATACAAGAAATCGGTTCTGGGCGTTCCGGAAGGAGGCACACCGCGTGCCGATCAAGGGGTCGCCAACATATGGGGTTATATTCCACATCGTCAAATACAACAACCAATGGTGTCCTCGCTGCGACCGCCCCATGCGCCACCCCAGTGTCAGGCGTCAAAACGACAATGCAGCCTGCAATTGCGTCGAGAAGATCGCATATCGTTGCGTCGGGCCGGAATAGTTGAACTCGGCTGGGCTGGTCGGCACATAATTGCCGCAACTCTGGCGATGTCCGTTGCTCGGCATTCGCATTGATAGTCAGCTGAAAAGTCGAATCCTGCGCGATTAATTCGCGCGCAACCGCTGCTAATTGAGTCGCCGAAAACGTTCGAGTGGTTGATGCGCCAAAACCATTAAGAAAGATACGCGGCCTGGCCCACTGTTCGCCCCGCCGTTGCATAGCAACCTCGGAGGACCTCGGTACCAACCCTTTAAGCTGATCCAAGCCCGTAGCGATGCCAAGCGCCGCCAGAGTGCGCACGATGCGTTCGCCCGCGTGCCGCCGCGGTACCTCGAGGACCGGATCAGGAATAGAAATTCGAAATAGTGAATACTGTGTAACTGAAAGACCAATGGTTGCATCAGCTTGCAGCCAATGTAGGAACGCGAAGTAATCGATCATGGGAATTGGATCAAACGAGAGCGCAACGTCAATGTTGGCAAGTTCGGCCTGCCCTGCCAGACGCCGCAGAGCGCGCAATCGGACGAACATAGAAAGATCCCGTGACGGCACTACAAAGACGTTCTGTATGTTTTCACACGCGCTCCAGTATTCCGCCAAGTTTGGCGTCGTCGCAACGAAAATCCGAACCGCTGGCGCCGTAGCTTTGACAGAGCGCACTAGCGAGGAAAGTAATATTGCGTCACCGAGCTTGCCATCGAAACTCAGTAACAACAGCGAGCGGCAAACCCGAATATCGATAGCCGCGACTTTGGCACGCCACATCGCGTTTTCTTTTCGGCGGCCGAGTGTGTCAAAGAAAATGCGCCGAATGAAATCCTTGATATAAATCTTTGTTTCTCCTAGATACTGTTAGCGAAAAGTCGCACAAAAAAACCGCCACATGTTCAGGCCGCTATCGCCCAGCGCGCCAGGAAAGCCACAGCGAAGCCGAGTTTCGCCATGGCCTGCTAGCTAACGATCTCCCAAGTTATTTCGCGAACCGCTCCTTTCATTGGCGCGATTTAGACGTCCCTGGCTGACGCCTATTTGGTCACGAGTCCGTAATAAATGGTTTGCGATGCAATATCGGTGGCGCTAGCACCGTTTATAACTTACCCAAAAAGATTCTCACTGCCGGTAAGCACAACAGTAACGTTTCATGTAATTCTCGCTCTGTGATGCTCGCCTTTTTGTTTTTCCGAAAGCCCCTTCCGAATATTTTTCACTGTCATAGCGGCATTGGCCTGGAAATCTCACATCTTCACGCCGTACTGAATACGGACTCGGGAGGCAAAAAACCATCCTTCTTCTTCTCATTTGGCGCTCGCACAATGGTTGCCATTACGCGTGACATCATGGTCGATCCGACACAGACACATCGAGACCTTCCGCCTTGCGCACGTATGACACACGTACTAGCTTTGCGCATGTGCATCTCACTAAGCACGCTTTAACGACGACAGTGCATGTGATTATGCGGCCAGAGCCCTGGTCGCGCAGCGGGTTTTTGATCGAGCTTTTAGAATCGCGGGGCTTTCATTGGCGCTCCCTTGCATTGTGAAATCCTCCTTTTTAAATTTTTTCCTTCGACACTCGCGCTCGCTGACAAAATTCACGTTCTTGTGGCGAATAGTCTTTGGCTTTGCTTTTGTAGTGCGCTCAGACTCGCGACGACTTTCATTTTCCGGAGGCGTTCTTCTCGTTAGACGCTTCTTTGCCGTCATATACGCCGTCTGCACCACTTTCATTTTCTTTCCAGCCGCGTCGTCACAATCTATTTCAGATACTCCACCATCGCTGTCGAATGCTTCGTCGGTGCCCGCAATTTCCATAGGTATTGCCGACGAGGAATTCATCGGGCCCTTTACCTCGTGGCTAAATGTCAAGGATGCCTGTGGCGCCAAAGGTGACGGCGTCGCCGACGATACGGCTGCCATCCAAAGGGGACTCGATTTGTTGCGCAAGTTCGATGGCCACGATGGTCCAGGGGTACTCTTTTTTCCCACCGGCACTTACCGCATCACTCAAACCTTGCAAATGAGGCTCACTGGTGGAGCCAGCCTCGTTGGTGCCGACCCTACAACGACCGTAATCGTCTGGGACGGGGATGTCGACGGAATCATGCTGCGTACGAGCGGCTCCTCCGACACCTTATTCACTCGTCTGACTTGGAACGGCAAACATAAAGCCTCAATTGGCATCGCGCAATGGTGGAATTTCACTCTCGACCGAGCCAACTACCAGGGCGGCGTGAAGCATATTGACGAGATTTTTCGCGACCTCGGCATTGGGATTTATGGCGGACGGTTGGGCAAGGATTATGGACAAGGCGATTCCGAAACGCTGATAAAGCGCGTCAAGTTCATTGAAAATACGCGAGCCGGCATCAACGTAGGTAGCTTTAATGCACTCAATTGGTGGATATGGGATTCGGAATTCCGTAATTGTGCGCGCGGAGTGAGCAACGAATTCAGCATGGACGACAAAGGTCCGACTGCTGGTGCGGGTAATTTCGCCGTTTACCGCAGTTTGTTTTTTCATTCGAGTGTGGCGGACATTACGTTCGGCAACACCGGATGGTTTTCCTTCCGCGCAAATGTCTCAATTGGCTCCGCACGATTCTTGCTCGCGCACGAAATCGGGGCAAATACCGCCGCGATTATTGTGCAGCAGAACCGCATCATTGACACGGGAAACCCAGAAGCAATCCGAGTTGGAAATGAGGGTCCTCTGATTTTGTTAGACAACTGGATTCGAAGCCTGCCGAATGCTACTGGGCCAGTCGTAAAAATGTTCGGTTCTGGTCTATCGGAACGAAGTAACGATCGTGACCTATTCTCCATGGGCAATCATTACACGGTCGCGAAGCCCATTGAAATTGCGGGGCATGGTGGACGGTTGCTTTCGCTGGACGACGCACTGGTCGATCGCGGTTCAATCGATTCTGCGCCCCCTGTTATGCCTGACGTGGCGCCAGACTTTCACAGAAAAGTGTTCGAAGTTCCCGTCGGTGCGAACGCCGAGCAGATCCAAAAAATTATCGATGCTGCCGCAGCCAGTGATTCAGACAATGCCGTCGTCCACCTCCCAGCTGGAGATTATCGAATCGAGCGGACGTTGGTCGTACCACCGCGAACGCGGATTCAAATCGCCGGCGACTCGGAAGCCTCTCGCCTTTGGTGGGCGGGCCCCAAACCCGCGGGGACGATAATTTATTTGGCTGGTCCGACCCAAGCGACGGTGCGCGACCTACGGCTATTTGGCGCAAAAGCAACCGCAATAGACGCCGATAAGGCCGACCAGGCTGGGGGGCTTGTGTTCATTGAGGGTTCGAGCTTGTCTTCGCTTCGAGTCACCGGTCTGGCACATACGCGCGTCGA
Organism: Burkholderiaceae bacterium; assembly: GCA_035621895.1. GTDB lineage: Bacteria > Pseudomonadota > Gammaproteobacteria > Burkholderiales > Burkholderiaceae_F > GJ-E10. Next base: position 68,945 of record DASPWJ010000099.1, read on the forward strand.
CGCGCAAGCAAATGGCGGAATTAGTAGTCTATCGGCAGACGGCAGTTTGAGTGTCGTCAGCGTCGGCTGCGGGGGCCTTGGTCCTGTACGGATATCGGCTGGCAGTAACGTTTTGGTCAGCGAGTCCTGGTACGAGGGTACCCGCGCGGATTTATTTCGGGCAGACGTCGGCAACTTCACCTACCTAGGTGGACTTATGGCGCCTTATAACCATGGTATCCAGGGCGGTCAGTCACCCACTTCTCCGGCCATCTTGATCGACAAGCTCGCGGGGCATGCCAGTTTTATTGGTTTGCAACTTGCGCTCCTCGATGCTCGCAACGGAATCGAGGTCGTTCCATCGAGCGATCCAACGGTGACTCTATTTTTCGGAGTTACTGCGTTTTTCGACAGATCCGCCGAAAAACGAGATTTCTTTCATGGATCGCTCACGAGGAGTGGGGTTCGGATGATCCTTTCTAAAATCTATGTTGCGCCCATTGGGGCAGCTAATGTTCCCGATGTGGGCCGAAACGATGCTCAATTCGTGTCGGATGCGTTCCGGCAGAGCCGTAGCATTAGGTGGGAAACGCATCGGCCCGTGCACCAATCAGGCGCTACCGACCTACGGTTATTTCGAGTGAATAGCGTAGATACGGCTGTTGGCCTAGACATTCACCGCTAGCGAGTGCTCGCGAGTAACTTGGCTGCCTTTTCGACCACCTCTGCCGGTGCAATGTCCGTTATGCACTTTTGTTTTTGAAGGACGCAAATTTCTAACCGGCATCCACGGCATGCGACGTCGCGGTAAATGACGTTCTGCGTCTGTCCAAAAGGAAACCAGATTCCGGGCATCTCGCGCGCAGAAAACACCGCGATCAATGGCGTACCCACCGCATTCGCTAAATGCATTGGTCCGCTGTCATGGCCGATGAAAAGTTGGGCCCGCTCGATAATTGCTGCGCTTTGCCGCGGCGTCAATTCGCCGCAAAGGTTTGCGGTTGTCCCGGGCCAGGATCGAAGTACCTGACTGCTCCGATCCCACTCGACCCGTGAACCGATTGCAACCAAGGAATATTTCGGCACCTGGCTCCCAAGTTCCTCCAGGCACTGCTTCCACCTTACATCTCCCCAATCCTTGGCCGGAAACTTGGAGCCTAGACTCATTGCAACAAAGCGGCCATTGATCGAAGAGCTGGCAAGCACCAGCCGTGCGATCTCACGCTCCTCATCGGTAAGCTCGAGCGAAAGATCGTCCGCATGTAGTTCGCATCCTTCGGCCCCGATCGCCCGTAGTATGCGTTCTGTTTCGCTTTCCCAAAGCACGCTCGCTCCAGACGGCGCTCGATGTCGCATAGCGTCCGCCCGTAATCCAACAATCTTTCGAATTCCGGCAAGGCGAAAGAAAACTTGATCACGTATCCATTGCGCACGGTTGCGCTTGGCGGCAAGAAAATAGCAAATCCTGGGTTTTTGTTCGCGAATCTGCTCGATTACATCAAGCAGGCGGCGAACAGAAAAAGACCCGTGCGGATACTCGATCCAATGGTCCACAAGGCCCATGCCGGCGAGTACATGAGTTGAGGAAACCGCTTTGCGACCGCCGTCAACCGGTGAGTTAGTCAACAACACAATGCGAGACTTGGGAAACCATCGCCGAATTTTTCGAAAAGCCGGCAGCGCGACTACGGTGTCGCCCAGACTGCCGATTCGGAAGACGAGGATCGCCTCTTCGGAACTTTTCTGACTACGGTCTGTGCTCATTGACAAAAAGGAGCGCCATAAATCCCATCTCGCCCTGAAAATTTCCTGGCGCTGCATCGCGTGACCGATATTGCAAGGCTCACCGTCGCACGTGCCTATAGAAAAATAAGCCTTGGGTCTATCGGAGAGTTGCGACATTTGGGGCCGTGAGTGAACCATTGCTGGGCGGTCGCGCGGCGCACCTAGGCGTCCGTGGCAACCCAACGACGCAACCAACTTAGTATCCGGTTCCTTTGTGGCCAAAGATGACGCTAAGCGCCAGTTCGCGACATCCTGAATAGTGGAACCTAGCGAGCTTTCGTGAACTGGCTGTGTCACTAACGTCGACGCGGGGCGTAAGTCGAGGAATCACGACACGCAAAGTTCGTCACGTAGATTTGAATTAAATGCGGTATAAGCTCGCTTAGTTCTTTTGGCCTACTGGCTATCGACCAGATGCTCCTCACGCAATTAGCAGAAGCAAACGCGATGAATCTGCCCGCCGCGCTCCTTGAGAAATGTTGCGCCACTTTGTGCAGTCGCCGCATTTGCCCGGCGGCGGAGCGCACGCACTCAGCTTGCACCAACCAGTGGGTCAGGAGGTCGGGATGTTACGGCTTCGTGACATTGCCCCTTCGACTATCGTCCTCGCCAAAGCAAATAATGGTATCGCGCAAAGCGCCCCCGGGCGATCGTTTGGGGGGTGCTGACGCAGTAAAGGATCAATGCTTTAGCCAAAAACCGGCACCGGAAATATGTTCGTAAACATCACGTTGGATAATTCTTTGCTTTCCCAAGCGGAGACACAGCGCTCCATCTTCCGCCTCGCGCCTTTTCGCCCCTACCCACAGGGGTTTTGCTCAGTTGAGTTGTGCATCCAGCGCGGTAAAACCATGGTCTGGACGCAACCTGCCCGCGGTTGCATTGCGCCGCGCGACAGGCGGGCAAGCAGTCGCCGTGCGCGCAATCAGACTTGCGCAACGGTATGGGGTTGTGATTTTGATGGCGACCCTCTGGACGTAGCGGCAAGTGACACCTTTTTGGCACCAGATCGGCTTTTAAAGCGATCGGCAGCTTCGAAGAAGAAAAGCGCGAAATTGCCAAACTCATGAAGTTTCCTTTTTTTTCAGTAAACCCTGTCCGCGGACGCGAAGCGCCGGCGTTTTCACCGCTGGACGTCGGATCTTTCGACGAATCTTTGGAAAGTCGCGCGTTGGAGCGACAGGAAGAACAATTCGCAAGCGCCGGGCTCGCGCAGCGGGAACGGGGCGAACGCGTTCATCTCGTTGAGGGCGGACCGCGGGATGCGGTTTCTTGCGAAGCACTTGCGTGCGCGGCGACTAGCGCCGACGTTAAACCGTCGTGCGACGCCGGCCGTGCAAAACTTGCGACGAATGCGATCGAACCACGGGAGACGACGACGGCAGCGAACGACGAAGACTTGCCGCCCAAAGGGAGCATCGGCGCCATTCTGATCGCAGCACACCGTATAAGCCTTGAGGCTGCGCGCTGCGTCGCTATGGCCCAACGCGAATCGCCGGCGCCGTTTGGCGAGACGGCCGTGCGGCTTGGGCTAGCCAGCGCCGAAGATATTCGGTATGCACTGTCGCAACAGTTTTCGATGCCTTGCCTTCAGCAAGGCGATCCGGCACTCGATCCGGAGGTTGTCGCCGCATTCCGTCCGCGGCATGAATTTGCCGAACAACTGCGCACTTTGCGCAGCCAGATCGCACTGCGCGCGCTAAACGCGGCACCGTGTCTGCGAAGCATCGCGATTATCGGAGCAGAGCGCCGCGTGGGGCGCAGCTTTGTCACGGCCAACCTGGCGACTGTTTTTGCCCAACTCGGCACGCGCACCTTGCTGATCGATGCGGATTTGGTGAACCCGCGTCAACATTTGCTATTTAAGCTGAGTAATCGTACCGGGCTTTCGTCGGTACTTGCTGGGCGCGCTGATCTGAACGCGGCGCGCCCTATTACGAGCCTGCCGGGGTTTGCAGTCTTAACTGCGGGCCCGACGCCTCCAAACCCGCACGATCTTGTCGCGCGCCCGGCCTTAGAACAGTTTCTACGCCGCTGCGAGCAGGCCTTTGACCTAATCTTGCTCGATACGCCTGCCTGGCACGAAGGTACCGGCGCAAGGATGGCGGCCAAGGCAGCTGGCGCTGCCGTGCTGCTCGTGCAGCCCGACTACACGTCGGCGGCTGACGCCGCCGCGATTTCTCAGGACGTCGCAAATGTCGGAACACAGCTTATTGGCGCTGTCCTGAATCGGCCCCAGTAGCAGCCCACCAAGGCCACGGCGCAGACCGCACGCCCGAAGCAGAGTGCTCAAGGATATTCGACAAGGCGCGAGCAACGGTACGGATGTCGAAGCGCCTATCAAAACATTTCTTTGCCGCGTGGCCCATCCTGCGTCGTGCGTGCTCGTCCAGCGCGTTCCAGCTTTGCAAGAGCTGTCTTGCGCCCTGTGCAGTATCGGGCGCTGCAAAACCTGCCCCGTCGCTGGTGATTTCGCGCCAAATGTTCACCTTGTCCGAAATAAGCACCGGCGTACCGCATGCCAGAGCCTCCGCCGCGGCTATACCAAAATTTTCCTGGTGAGAAGTGAGTGCAAAGACTTCGGCAGCATACATTGCGCCCCACTTATGCGCACCCCTTAGCATTCCCGTCCAGCTGACGCGCCTGTCAAGGCCACGGGCGATTGCCTGAGCCTGCAATCTGCGCATTAGCGCCTCATCGCCCGGGCCAGCAATCACGAGATGCCAGCAAGGATCGATGCCGGCAATCGTGGCAAAGGCGTCGATGAGCAGATCGCACCCTTTTTTGGGATGAATTCGGCTTAGAAAGAGAATAAGTCGCTTGCCCCTGAGCGCCGGAAACGAGGAAAAAAACGCAGCCCGAGCCGACTCCGCGTCAAAGGGCGGCGGCGCAGTGCCGTAACCCGTTACTAGCTCATTAGCATCGTACAAACCAAAGGATTGCCGTGCCAGCAAACGCTCCTCCTCACAAGTAAAGAGCACAGCGCGGGCATCGCGCAAGACTCGGTACTCGGCCCAGGGCCAGTACAGCCATTTCTTCAAATGTTTGAGCGGAAAGGTGCGCTTGAAGTACGGATCGAGCATTCCATGTGGAAAAACAAAATACGGGGTCTTTGTACCGTGCAGTGCGCGCCAGACCGCAAAACTGCTGTATTGCCAAATGCCGTTCACGATCACGACGTCGAACTCATTCACGTGCGCGCGCAGCCACGGAAGAAGCCGGGACGAATAGCCGTACTTTAATCGTCCAGGGCCCAGTGGAACCGCTACGAAAGAGTTGCCTTCCAAGAACGGCGCACCCGGGGTGTCAAGAGTGGCCACCGTCGTCTTCTGGCCCCATGCCTGTGCGGCCCGTGCGATCTGCCGCACACCCTCCATCGGCCCCCCACACTGGGGGTCGAGGCTTGCAATGACGTGCAGAACGTTCAATCGGATTACGGCGCTTCGTTGATCACTGCACCGACGATTTCCACTGTAGATTCCGTCAATCGATGCGCAAATTCACGCTGTTCTGAAAGCCGTGCGTTATGCCTTCGCACGACGAGCAACGCGCCGCTGGCGCGCAGAGCGACGGTCAGCGAATCCGCGCCCGCTGCGGCGGGGGGTGTATCAATAAAAATTGCACGAAACTGAGGCGCGAAACGCTCGAGCAGCCTGCCAAACTCGTTGCGAGCGATTAGGCGGTGCGGTTGGTCGACTAAAGGACCGGCCGTGAGAAGGTGCAGGAACGGGATACCCGGAACCGCGCGCAAAGGCGGCTGCGCGATTTGACCCATTAGATAGCTTGATAAACCGACCAAATTGTCTGCGCCAAAGATTCGGTGAAGAGTTGGGCGGCGCAAATCGGCGTCGATCAACAAGGTGTCCTCGCCCAATTCGGCGAACAGCCGCCCCAGGCGCGAACAGACATAGCTTCGTCCATCACCATGGCTCGTACTTACAACGGCCAACGCGCGCTGTTCAGGATCTTCGCCAAACCAGCGGTGCACCAACTGCGAGCGCACTGCGACCAGCGCTTCGCTTGCGACTTCCTCCGCGTCCATCAGGTCGGCGGCCCCGCTTCGAGGAAAATCGACTAGCACGTCGTTTTGCTTTTTTGATTTTTGGTGAGACAGTGCAAGATCAACGTCGCCTTGCGTGACATAACCAAGAATCTGCGCCAATTCGCCAAAGCGTTGGGCATCGCAAGCCTGCCGCTCAAGTACCGCGGCGATCTGCGTCTCGCGCAGGCGCCCAAGGGCGACGAGGATCTCGCCCAGGCGCCCGCTGTCACGATCATTGCCGCCAGGTTTTTTGTCGGAATCTTGCGGTTTCATCGTCCCGTCTTGCGCGGACTTCTGTGGCAGGCTCATGGGACGCAACAATACTGATATTGGGCAACGCTAGGCAGCGTGCCCGGCATGCAATTTAAGTGGTGGCAGCTGTCGGCTACGAGAGGAACCACCCGCCGATTCGGCAACGGGTACATTTCCCAAGACAACCAATCCCAAGGCACGTGACAGATCGGAAGGCCGCCGGACACGCTTGTCGAGCACCTCCGCGAAAGCCACGGCGAGCATCCCTAGCAAAAAGCCGACCCCGAGCCCTAGGCCTGCACAGGTCAGGACGGGAGGTTTGATTGATGCGGTTGGTACGCTCGCGGCCCGAAGTACGTGCACCGGAAACGGCGCGCCGATACCTTCCGCCGACAGACGTGCCATACGGTCCTCCGCGCGCTCGAGACTTTGCTGCGCGAAACGAATCTCGTCCTCGGCGGAGGTTCTCGCTGCTGCCGAACTGCTCCCGACGGGCAGCACCGCGGGTCGAGCAGTCGCCACTGTGGCTGGTTCCTGCGGCAAGAGAGATGGTGCGGCATGAGGCGTTTCCGAGGTTGCCGAGATGCTCCCCGGGAACATCGCGTGCGGCAAAGGTCGAGTCGCAAGGCGGGAAAGCTGCACAAACTGTTCATCAGCGCGCGACCCGGCTGCGGCCAGCGCCCTGTCGTTGCCGTTGCGTGCGCGCGCCTCGCCCAAGCGAGCACGCAAGGCAGCCAGCTCCTGGCCCGCCCGTTCAATGCCGCTTCGAATGGAGGCTGCGCGCAACTCGAGGCTCACTTCGCCCCATGCCTCAGCATAAGCGTTGGCAACGCGCGCTGCGAGAGCTGGGGCGTCCAAAGTCACCGCCAGATGCACTACGCCACCGTCGCCGACCGCGGTCGCCTCCACGTGCCCAGCGAGATACTGCGCCAGCGCCTCGTGTGGCTGGCGACCCGCGTCGATGCTCTGCAGGTAAAGCGTCCGCAAGGCGGGTTCCTGCAAGAGACCTTCGTTTTCCACTACCCGCTGGGCGACACGTTCGCTACGCAACAGATCGACGTCGGTGCTGCGGGCTGCTTGGGAGGCGCTATTAGTTTCTCTGGCCTGGGGTGGGCTCCCCTCCAAAAACAGCGTCGCTACCGCTTTGAAATGATCCGGCGCAAGAAGCGAGTACGCGGCAGACGCGGCTAGGCATGAACCGATTACGCCCAGAAGCAACGCTCCGCGGCTGCGCAAAATTACCGCAATGAGCTTGACCGTTCCTCTCAATTGTCCTCTCCCTCTGCGAGGTGCGCACCCACGATCACGGCGTTTTTACGTTTATCAGCGTAAAGCCGCTATACCCTTGTCTTGATCGCTAGGTACAGATTTTTCTACTGCGGCCGTTGTAGTCCCCGCAGGCTCGCCTGCGAACTTGGCAAAATCGCCCACGTACTGGATCTTGGACGCATCGCGAAGCCGCTTGACTTCAAGGACCGCCAACTCCTCCCGTTTGCGGTTCGTCAGATACTGTTCGATGACGGGTGCCGCCTTCTTGTCATCGACCGGCTGAGATTCGGAAGCAAGCACTTCCAAGGCGCTTGCGCGGTTGTTGCCACTTGCGAAGACCACCACCTGTCCGCTTTTAAGTTGCGAAATTTGCGGCAGTCTCGCAAGCGGCAATTGCTCAGCGGTACGCACGCCGCTATCGGCAGAGAAGGCGATCTTCTTTCGCCGCAGGTAGTCGGCGAGCTCTTTGAGCGACTTTACGCGCGCAGCCGCAGCCTCGAGCTCCTTTTCCTGTTCCGCATCAGCCTCAATCGAGAGCTCCTGCAGACGAAAAATCCTTCGTTCCGAAAAAAGAGCCGGATTGTCTGCATAATATTTATGCACTTCCTGCTCGGTGGGTTTGGCTTGCGGCGCAATCACGCGCTGCACATAAGCCTGGGCGAGGATGTTTAATCGCGCGGCCTCCAGTGCGCCAAGTATCTGCGGATCGCGGTCCAGTTTGCGCTCAATTGCCTGTTGCACCAGTAACTGCTGGTTGACAAGCGAGCTCAATACCTTGCGGGTAGCTGCATCTTGCTTTTCGGGCGAGATCCCATTTGGCAAGCGGGCGAGTTGCTCGTTGACTTGCAGTGTCGTGATCTCATCTTTGTTGACTTTTACCGCGACTTGCGTAGCCGTAGCGCTATGGCTGTCGCTGCAGGCGCTAAGCGCAAGGGCCGTCAAGGCCACTAGCGACGCGACCACGGGACGAACTGCCTCTGGCGTCATTCGCATTGCGTTCCCTTCCTCCACGAGAATTAAGAAGGGTACCTGCTCAGTGTGAAGTTTCCGTGTCAGTCTTTGGAAGTTAACGCTTCGCGGCCAAGCAAATAAATGTTTCCCGTGTATTTCACTAACCTTGCGAACGCCATGTGAGCATCCACTGCGCCGCAATCGCGCACAGTGAACCTGTGGTCAGTCCGAGCATCAGCCAACCTCCCTCCTCCAGAAACCTTGGAAGCCGCGCAATATGCGGGATGATTTGCTCGCTGGCTTCGTGCCAATAGATGTCCCCAATAATCATGCCCGCCAAGACCGAGGGCGCTAGAAACACCGATAGCGCCGTAGCCCCGAGGCACGACGAGCACAAAGCGAGTGCTCGCGCCGCAAGCAAGGTCGCGGGGCGAAAGCTTCCTGCTGAGTTGCGCGACCAGTTTTTGCCAATGCCGAACTTGCCTCGCACCGTCGGTGGCCACACGGCCGCTGTAGCCATTGCAACGGCAACCGGCTGCCAGAAGGCGCCCAAGGTAACTGCGGCATTGGCCAGGACAATTTGATCCACGACATGGTGACCAATTTGCAATGGCCGCGCAAGTAAAGCTTGAACACCCAGTTGCGCTTGTCCTGCCCTCTCTGCAACTGCGAAAATTGAGATGCGAAACTCCGGCAAAAGATCGTGCAATTGCGTTTGCATCGCCGGCAAGAGCCACCGGACCGGACGCTCTCCCCAACGCTGCGCGGCGACGGCGAAAAGCAAAGCGATAGCAGTGCCAAATGCTGCCCTACCGACCGTCGGCGCTACATGACGGAGCGCCGTGTTTTTCACCAACCTGCGCATGAATTTATGCGCAAATCCAAAAACCACTACCGTGGCGCTTTGGCGCAGCTCAGGCGGCCACCGGTTCATCGAGTTCCGACCACTTTATCCAAAGCGCAAAAAAAAGCACCGCAATTCCCGTCATCGCGACGGGCGCAAGGTACGCGTGCAGGAGGCCAAATAGCGACCGATCTCGCAAAGCAGCGAAAAACAATGAGACGACTCGGACAATGTTTGCCGCGTAAACAACCAATAGGCCAACTCCGAGTCCCTTAAGCGTGACGCCCCAGTTACGTCGGGCGCAGAGGATACCGCTGAGCAATAGCAAGAACGCCTCCGCACCCTCGCACCCCGGCAAGATATTCAGACGTTCGTTTGTTGAGACGATGCGCGTCCCTTCCGCATGTACTCCGATCTGCGGGGCAATCGCGCTAGCAAGTGCTGCAGAAGGGGCAACGGTTAGGGATTCAATGATCGTCGTCTCGAGCCAAGTGCCCCGGAGCGATTCATATGCTGCTTGCAACAAGAAAAACAGCAGACAAAAAGCGAGCAGACGACTTATGCCCACCGGAACAAGTTGAGGCCCTGCACCGTCGGCGATCATCGCACGACCCGCGACTGCCGCAACAACAGTAGCGTCAGCCCGGCGCCCATCAGCGCCAGAGACCAGTGCGGCAGCGGTGAGTTGTCATAGCCGGTCTCGGCGGGCAGTGTCCCAAAGGTGACGTCCGCCAAGTTCGGTGCCGGATCGATCTGATCGCTCGACGCCGAGGCGCTGTCGTAGGCGGCCCCGGTAGTACTCCAACGCACGGCGATCGTGAACGCCGCGCTGGCGTTTACTGCGAGGGAAGGCAGCTGACATGTCACGGTACCGGAGTTCGCGCTACAGGCGCTCGAACTCGAAGATGGCAGGAAGGTCGCCGACGCAGGCAGTACATCGCTCACGGTAACATCGGTAGCGATAAGCGGGCCGGTGTTTTTCACGGTGAGCGTGTAAGTGGACACGGTGCCCGCGGTGGCGCTACTAGGGCCGCTGCCATTTAGCACCAGCTGGGCACCGGCATCGAAAGCCGCCAACATGTTAATGCGAGGGATGCTGTTCGAGCCGCGTGTATCGTCCGTGCCAGTAAGCGTGAGCCGCGTAAGAGCCTGCGACAGCGGCTCTCTTGGGTAAGCTGCGCGCAGTGTCGCAAAGGCACCAGAAACGTGTGGCGCGGCTTGTGAGGTTCCGCTCATTGTGATGCCCGCGGCGGTAACATTGACGCCAGGCGCAAAGAGCGTCAAAAAGTTTGCTACGTTGCTAAAGCAAGTGACCTGATCGGCGGTCGTAGTAGCGTCGGTGCATGGCGACGGTGAAATCGAGTACGTCACGGACCCGACATTTGAGTCATACACTGCGCCCACGGAAACTACCCCGGGTGTGCAGGCGGGCCAGTTAATGCCGTTGGAGTACGCGTTGTTTCCTGAAGCGGCGACGGTCTGGATTCCCGCGTCGGCGGCCACAGATGCTGGTGTGGTAAACGGATTGGCGCCGCCACCAACACTTGTGCATTGGCTTGTGTAGTCGCCGCCATCGCCTAAGCTCATATTTATGGCGACAACGTTGTAGGTCGCCTGATTGGCAATTCCCCAGTCAACGGCAGAGATTAGATCACTCGAATTCGCGCTGGCGCCGTTAAAGATGTTCTGCATTGCAATATTCGTTGCTGGTGCAACCTCGGCGACCACCCCCGAAACATTCGTTCCGTGCGCGACATCCGTAGTTGTTCCCGGGTAGTAAATCTGATCGGAAACCACTCGACACCCGGGCGCACCGGCCGATGGGCAATTCCCAAAAGCCGAGTTCGTCAGGTCGATCCCGGCGTCAATTACTTCAACCGTAGTGCCGCTTCCGATCGCGCCGGCCGCTGCCGTGGCAGGCTGATTGATAAGTGCCAAGTCGCTAGGCGTTTGAACAGCAAAGATCCTGCGGTCCTCGTACGCCGCGCGAAACGCGGGATGCGCTCGCAAGCGTGCAAGCGCTGCTGGCGACGTGAGCCGCCAAAATGCCATCGGAAGCTGCGGATAGTCACGTAGAACCCTTGCGTCCGTGTTCGCTCTTGAAAGCAAAACGGTGCGCTCGACCGCCGCCTTGGTGCGGCGATATTGCAACGCACGCTCAGCCAGAATCTGCGCGTCATCGTGCATCAAGTTCCGCGCCTGACGCATTGCCCGCGCCTTCTCTCGCGCGGCGCTACCATCGAATTCGACGATCACGTCCACACTTTGCCCGTGTACCAAGCGCTGTACCAAGGCGTCACTGACGGGGGCGCTAGCCGCAAAGGCATTCGGCAGCGCCGCAACTCCCGCGCAAACTGCGGCGACGAGCCATCGATTCCATCGCCCTGCCATTCCTCGCTGTGGGTCGCAGCGTCCTAGGCAGGCCATCGACCCCCAAGGCGAAGTCGCCCGTGTCGGCCGGCCAAAAGAGCTGAGAAAGACGGATGCCTGTTTCATGAATGAATTATCGAAAGCTTATTGTTACGAGGCGATGTTCCGGCCGGTTTGCCGAGCGGCAAAGGGACTATTGACGCGTGTTGCGAAAACACTGCTCGACAGAGCAAATGTGAAGTTTTCGTGACCACCACCGACGCAAAGATGAAGTACATTGTTTTCTAGTTCACTCATTTCCCTTTGTCTGTGTAGGCACGCGGCAGCGGCGGGGGCTGGCCTGCCAAAGGTGAGGCGTCGCTGTCGCGCCGAGTGCGGTCTTCTCCGCGGGTGGGATCCCCGCGACTTGGAAGTATTCGCATGCAGTTTCACGTTTTCGCGCTTCGCAACGACGGATCTACACATTCGCTCACGGTCGATGCGGCCGATGCGGCCGCAGTCCGCCGCATGCTGGCCCAGGATGGCATCACGGCTCTCGAATTGGCGCCCGTTGGTTCGGTTGGGCGTTGGTTGAACGCGATTTCAGTAGCAGGACCGGCAGGACACAAAGCGGCGCGCTTTGACGTCGATCTTTTCTGCCAAGAAATGCTTGCTCTGGTCAAAGCCGGGGTTCCCATCGGCGAAGCGTTAGAGACTCTTGCAAGCAAGCAAGAGCGCAGCGGCCCAACACCTTTGGGGAAGAAGGCAAACACTGTTGCAAACGCGGCCGCAAAATCGGACTCATTGCTCTCGCGCCTGCACGCCCGCGTGCGCGAGGGCCTTCCGCTATCGTCGGCGCTGTCCGAGCACCCGACGGTCTTCTCCACTGTCCTTTGCGAGTCGCTGCGTGCCGCCGAGCGCACCAGCGATTACGCCCCGGCGTTGGAACGCTTCGTGCGTTATCGCCGTTTGACGCGCGAGGTGCGTGAAAAACTCGTTTCCGCCTCTATCTATCCGCTCATTTTGCTTGGCGTAAGCACATTAGTACTGCTGTTTCTCGTGGGATACGTGATACCGCGGTTTGCCGACGTCTACGCCGATATGGGCGACAAACTTCCAGCGGCCTCGCGCGTCTTGCTTTGGGTTGGCAGTGGCATCCATAGACAACCCTGGCTTGTCGTGGTAAGTCTTGCCGTACTGCTCGCCGGCGTGGCGGCGGCGGCACGTCGCAATGGCATTCGCACTGCAATCATGAGCTTTCTGCAACGGATTCCCCGATTGCGCGAAGTGCTGGCTGCAGCAGAATTTTCGCGCTTGTATCGCACACTTGCCCTGCTCGTGCACGGCGGCATTCCTATGGTTGCCGCATTGGAGGTCACACGCGGATTGCTGACCGGCAATTTGGCCCGTCGGCTGGATGCGAGTCGGCAATCGATCAGTGAGGGCCGCTCTTTCTCCGAGAGCATGCAGGAACAAGGTTTGTCGACGCCAGTTGCCGACCGCTTCTTTCGGGTAGGGGAAGGCAGCGGCAAACTCGCCGAGATGATTGATCGCGCCGCGGACTTTCATGAAGAGGAGGTCGCACGAGGTGCGGACTGGCTTGGCCGCATCATTGGCCCGTTTCTGATGCTCATCATGGGTGTCGTCATTGGCCTGGTGGTCGTACTGATGTACATGCCGATTTTTTCCTTGGCTGAGGCCATCCAGTGATGCGCTCCGATGGCCCTTTGCGCGCGACGCCCGAGTTGGTAGCCGCGTGTGCGCCCACAGCCGATCCGGGGCGCTTTGCTGCGATTTCCGCCAAAGCACGCAGGGACGGTCACGAGTACGGTGCCGCCCTGGCTCGTGAGTTCTCTTGCGATGCCTACACTGCGCTCGCCGCTTGCGGACAGGCGCTCGGAATGCGCTACTTAGATAGTGCCGCACTGCAAGCGTTAGTTCCCAGCTTTGAGGCAATCAGTTTTCCCGAGGCCGACCGGCGCAACGTTGTTTTAGGCCGCGACGCGGCAGGGCGACTTTGGTGCGTTCTAGAAGACCCCTTTGATCAAATGCGCATCGATTGGACCGAGAGCCGACTCTCGGTTCCGTTTACCTTCGCGCTTGCCGTACTCGAGGAAATCCGCGCTTACCTCAAGCGGCAGGAGGCCTCAATGCGGGCCGTCGAAAGCGCGCTACCGGAGGTGGGCGGACACGACGGCGCACGCCATGGTTTTGTCGAAGACCTGTCGATCCGCCGCATTTCGGAGGATACGAGTCCCATTGTTCGTATCGTCAACTCGCTGCTCTACGATGCGCTTAAGGCCGAGGCAAGCGACATTCACCTCGAAAGCGATGCCAACGGCATGGCAATCAAATACCGGATCGATGGCGTATTAGACGCTGCGGGACGGATCGACGACATCGCCAGCGGCGAGCAGGCCATCTCTCGCATCAAGGTGCTCGCCGAATTGGATATTGCGGAAAAGCGCATCCCACAAGACGGACGATTTCAGGTACGCATCGACGGTCGCGATATCGATCTGCGCGTCTCAATCATGCCCGCGGTGCACGGCGAAGACGCCGTCGTTCGGATCCTAGATAAAAAGCGCCTTGCTGACGAAGCTCGCGCACTGCGTTTTGAATCTCTGGGCTTTGCCCCGGACACGATCAAGACCCTGCGCGAACTCTCACGTCTGCCCTACGGACTGTTGCTGGCGACGGGACCGACCGGCAGCGGCAAGACCACGACGCTCTACGCTGCCCTTTCGGAAGTCAATACCGGCAACGACAAGATAGTGACGATCGAAGACCCGGTCGAGTACCAGCTGCCCGGCGTTGTACAAATTCCCGTGAACGAGAAACGCGGCCTGACCTTTTCGCGCGGACTGCGTTCGATTCTGCGTCACGATCCGGACAAAATTATGGTCGGCGAGATTCGCGACAGCGAGACCGCGCAGATCGCCGTGCAGGCCGCGCTCACGGGCCATCTGGTATTTACTTCCGTGCATGCGAACAGCGTGTTCGATGTCATCGGCCGGATGCTGCACATTGGCGTTGATCCCTTCAACCTGGTTTCCGCCCTAAACGGCGTCATCGCGCAGCGCCTGGTGCGACTGACCTGCCAGCATTGCCTTGTTGGCGACCCGGTTCAGCTGGCCGCGCTCGCGCAAAACGAGCGCCAAGTTTTGGCCGGTCAGCGCCTCTTGCGCGGTCGCGGCTGCGGGCATTGCCGCGGCACTGGTTATCGAGGCCGGCGCGCAATTGCGGAGATCCTCGTGCTCGACGACGCATTGCGCGAAGCGATCGGCGTGCGCTCCTCAATGACGGCCGTCAAACGCGCCGCGCGCGAGCGCGGTATGCGCTCCATCCGCAGCGTCGGACTGGATTTGGTGGCCGAAGGCCGCACGACACTGGACGAACTGGACCGCGTCACCTTTGCTGAGACGGATCATGCACATTAGCGCCCGCGAGCTCCCAGGTCTGCGTCGGCCGATAAGGGCGCAGTTGCGTTTGGGCGCAGCCTCGATATTTCTCCGATCGAAGGATGCCGAACTTGAGCACCGTCGCCCGATGGAAGCCGGGCTTAAACCGATGCAGTGCATGGCCGAGGATTGCATCGCTTCGCACAAAGACCTAAGTATCGATGTGCGCATCTCCTGTGCATGGAGCCGCTTGCTTACTTTGCCGGCCGTCGGTCAACTGACCCGAGAAGAGCATTGGCGAAACTACGCGCGTGCCCGTTTCGAGCAGATTTACGCCGAGGACGCCGATCAGTGGGATATCCGAGTCGCTCGGGACCTGCCGGGACGAGATCGAATCGCCGTTGCCTGGCCAGTTGAATTGCGTGAGCGACTACTTACCCACGCTAATGTTCACTCGGTGCGCGTCGACTTGCTTGAGCAGCTTGACCTTTTACTCACGCAGATACCGACATTCTCCGGCTGTCTTCTTGAAATTGAGCCTGGTGGCGCCGCAATGGTATTGCTTTCCTACGGCAAGTTTCGCCGAGCTCGCTGGTGCCGATTTGAAGACGCCCAGGGCTTGGCTGCGGCCGTATGCACGGAATGGGCCAGCGTTCAGGCAATCGAAACGGTCCCGGCAGGCGAGATCGCCCTTGCGCTGGCGTCGGTTGCGCCACGCGCCGATACGGACCAAGCGCGGGCCGTTCGGTTGCTTGCCTCGCGATTAGGAATCTCCCACGCCTTCTCCTTAACCGATCGGGCGCAGTGCACCCCGTCTCATTCCACAACGGTCACGTAAGAGGTCGCATGCCGAGCTGGCGAAACGCCCTGGTACAGTTGCTGCGCGTGCGGCCGTACGAAGTCGAGTTGCTTCGCCCGGTGCGCCGAGTTTCGCCACTTGCATGGATCGTCTTTAGCGTTGGCGGGCTTGCGCTCGCCGCTGCGGTGCTCGCCTGCAGACCTGCCTGGGATCGCCAAACACAGCTTGCACAACGGCGCGCAGAAATTGAAATTGAACTTGCGCGGTTTGGCGTTGGAGCCCCTAGAGGGACCTCCGGCGCAAAAGAGCAAGCCAACAAGGACGAGGCAATTGCTCTTATCGCGGAGCTGCGACGGCCTTGGCATGAGCTGTTCGACCAAATCGAAACCGCGGATAACAAGGATGTCCATCTTGTCCAGCTAAATATCGAACCGCGCTTCGCGACTTTGCAACTCGTCGTAGAAGCTCGCGATCTGGACAGACTCGTGCGCTTCACGCAACGCCTTACCGGCGAAGGGCCTGTGCGCAGCATGACAATGACCCACCACGAGTGGCATGACGTGCTAGGGGCGCACGTCGTACGAGCGTCCATGGAGGGTGAACTTGCGCCGCTTTGGTCAGCCCCGGCCCGTGAGGCAAAACGATGAGACTTCCCACCATTGCCCGCGCTCGGATCCGCGCCAATACCTCTTTCGTGGCAACCAGTCTGGGACCTTTAGGATGGATCGGCGTAGGTACGCTGCTGCTTGCCAGCGGACTGCTGGCGATCGTGCTGCCCAGCATCAGTCGGCACAACGAAGAGCAGGCGCGAGAACTCGACGCATTAGCGCTTCAGCGCGAACAGCTGCGCAATCCCAAAGTCGCGCAAGCGCAACGAGACCCGGTGCGGAGCCTTGTTTCGAATCTGCCGCCAGCCAGCGCAGTGCCCGATTTTCTCGCTTCCTTGCAGCGCCGCGCCGATAACGGCGCAGTGCAGATCGATCGGACGGAGTATCACGCTCAGTCGCTAATCGACAACGCCGCGCAACGGTACCGGCTGAGCTTCCCCGCACACGTCGACTATCCCCACCTGCGTACATGGCTTGAGGCGCTTCTGCACGATTACCCCAGCCTTGCATTGCTCGAGCTTTCCATGCGACGCGAAGTCGATGGCGGTGAGGAACTCGATGCACACGTTGGCTTGAGTTTTCTGGCACGGGAGCCCCTGTGAAACCGCGCCAGCTGATTCTCGCGCTGGGCCTGCTGGGTTCCCTCGGCTGGTCAGCTTGGTTATTGATCACACCCCCAGATGAGATCGTGCTCGCGACAAGCCCCGCCGCAAGATCGCAAAAGAGCACCCATCGAGACGAGCCGACTCAGATCCGTGCGCGCGCACCGGCAGTCCGCGGTGCGATGTCAGTTCCGGGGTTTGATTGGGCGAGTCGACCCCAGGTACTGACGACACCTCATAACGTTTTTGGTGCCTACAGCTACCAGGCACCTCGACCGGCACCGGTTGCCGTTGCCCCCGAGCCGCCTCACGCGCCACCGCTGCCATTTTCCTATTCGGGCCGGCTGGTCATTGATGGGCGTGCAACCTATTTGTTACTGCAATCAGGCACACCGATTAGCGTAACGGTCGGTGCGGACGTTGGCGACTTTAAGTTAGTCGAAGCTGAGGCAGATCGGCTCGTTTTTCTCCACGGTCCAACGGGACAGCAAGTCGCAATGTCGCTCGCAGGCAAACCGCTCAATTGAGTACGACTTTTGCAGCTGACAAACAAGATACGCAAAAAACGAGACCCTTCGATGTTTTCGCCAAACCCCGCACCTAGACGCGCCCTGCACCGATTCTTTTCGCCGGTCCTCGCAGCAGCGGGCCAGCAGGTGGGCCTTCGCACGGCGCTCATAGCCTGGACAAGCTCGCGTATCGTCGGTGTCGCACTGATTGCCACCTTGTCCGCGTGTTCGACTTCGCCTATCCAGCAAAGTCGCAGTCTTTGGAGCCAAGGTCGTTTCGAGGATGCCGTTGTGCTTCTTCAGGAAGCGTCGAAAAAGGATCCCGATGACCGTAACGTGCTCGCGGCGTATCACCGACAACGCGATCTGGCGGTTGCGCAGTTGTTGCTCGCGGCAGATGCTGCTACGGCGGGACGTCGTTTTGATGAAGCGCAAAACCTATATGAGCGCGCACAGCGTCTGGATCCAAACTCCGTGCGCGCGAAAGACGGCATCGCGCACATCGCACTCGTTCGCCGGCTCGATGTCGAGTTTGCTGAAGCGCAGCAATGGATTCAGCAGGGACAAACCGCAGAGGCGGAAGCCCGGCTGCGCCAAATCATAGGCACAGATCCCTCTAACCGCGCCGCCCGTCACTTGCTGCAGCAGCTGCGCGCGCGCCAGCAAGAAGCGGCTGAGAACTTGACGGCGTTGCAAAGTGCCCTGGCTACTCCGGTGAGCGTGGAGTTTCGGGAAACACCGCTTCGCAATGTCTTTGAAGTGCTCTCGCGCGCCGCAGGGCTGAACTTCGTCTTTGATAAGGACGTGCGCACCGAATCGAAGATCACGATCTTCATTCGCAACAATCCCATCGAGGATGTGCTGAAAGTGCTTTTGAGTACCAACGCCCTTGAGCGCAAGGTGCTGAATGCAAATACGCTACTTATCTACCCGAACACGCCGGCCAAGGCAAAGGAATATCAGGACCTGGTGGCACGCACCTTCTATTTGATAAACGCCGACGCAAAGCAGGTCGACGGCATGCTCAAGACGCTTACGCACATCCGGGACACTTTTGTCGACGAGAAGATCAATGCGATCGTCGTGCGTGATACCCCCGCGGCAGTGCGTCTGGCTGAACGCATGGTCGAATCGATTGACGTTGCCGAGCCCGAGGTGATGCTCGAACTCGAAGTAATCGAAATTAGCCGCACGCGGGCCCTAAACCTGGGCATCCAGCTTCCTACCAGTATCACGCGTGGGTCGAGCTCGCCGGTCGTCGCGCCCGGCACATCCAGCAGCACTAGCACTGGATCTGGCAGCGGCAATAGCATTGCGACGAGTAACTTTAGCAGCCTCATAACCACAATCCCCAATCCGCTGCTCGTGGCCAACCTTGCCTTGCAAGACACCGACACAAATCTGCTTGCCAATCCGCGCATCCGTGTCAAGAACCGCGAAAAAGCCAAAGTTCTTATCGGGGAGAAATTGCCCGTCATAACCAGCACGGCGGTACAAAACGCTGGAGTCGCGTCCTCGGTCTCCTATATTGACGTGGGACTTAAGCTCGAGGTCGAACCGCAGGTGTTTTTGGATGACGAAGTTGGCATCAAGGTGCAGCTTGAAGTCAATTCGAACCTGGGTTCCGTGACCGTGGGAAGCTCGACAACTGGAATTACAACGGCTTACCAGGTCGGCACTCGCAGCGCTCAGACCAATTTGCGCCTACGCGATGGCGAGACCCAGGTGCTCGCGGGACTGATCAACGACAACGAGACGGACAGTTGGAACAAAGTTCCGGGCTTAAGTGATATTCCCGGTCTTGGCCGGCTCTTTAGCAATGACAATTCGACACACGAAAAGACCGAAATCATTTTGTTAATCACCCCGCGCATTGTTCGCAACCTGGCTGCCCCCGATAGTGAGGCACTGTTGGTGCCGGCCGGAACCGATGCTGCGGTGGGAGCAGCGCCACTGGTCATCGGACCGCTACCGGCGCGCTCGTTATCCTTGCGCAGCGGCGAAACCAATGCGCCGAGCGCTCCTCACGCAGGCGAACCCAACCTGCAGGTTCGGGGTCCCCACACGGATGCCAGTGCACCCGCAGTACCGGCGGCTCCCGAGAGTGCCGCGCCTGAGGCGGCAAGTGCGACGGCCCCTGCGCCCGCCGCAGCACCAGCGCCGACTAGCCCAGCAAAGGTGGCGCCCGGACCGGCAATGCCGGCCGAGTCTTTCCCACCGCCACCCTCCGCCACGACACCGCAAGCGCCAACGCTCCCAATCGATCCGGGCAGCGAAAACACTGCCCCGATCCCGGCACCGGTACCACCCACTGAGCTAACGGGCAGCAACACCCCACCGACGGCCGCACCTCGAGAAAAATGAACTCTCGCAAAAAACTCCGTTCGTTGCCGGCGTCGCAGACCCGTGTCTGCGCTCGCGCAGCCTTTGGGGATGATGCGGGCTTCACCTTGCTCGAGCTGGTAATCGCGGTTGCGATTTTGTCGATTCTGGTCGTCATGGCAGTGCCGGTGATACAGCTTGACATGCAGCGCCAAAAGGAGACCGAGCTGCGACAGGCCTTGCGGGAGATGCGCAATGCAATCGATGCCTACAAGCGCGCCTCGGACGAGGGCCGAATCCCGCGCAAAGCCGATGCCTCGGGGTATCCGCCGCGCCTGCAAGAGCTGGTGCTTGGCGTCCCCGATGCGAAGGACCTCAAAGCACGTCCAATCTACTTTCTTCGACGCATTCCGCGCGATCCATTTAACTCCAACGCGTCAATTAATCCCGCCGACGCTTGGGGCAAACGCAGTTACCAAAGCCCGCCCGATGAACCAGCGGAAGGAGACGATGTCTTCGACGTCTACTCCCTGGCTTCTGGTAGCGGCATCAATGGCGTTCCTTATCGCGAGTGGTAGATGCGTCTGCGTGGGTTTTTCGCCTCCCAGATTTGCCTTGCGCCGAGGCGCTTGCGCGGTTTCACGTTGATCGAGCTGCTCGTCGTCCTTGCGATCTTGGCGCTGCTCCTGACGATTGCCGCACCCCGTTACATCCAACACATCGACCGCGCTCGGGAGACTGCGCTTCGCTCATCGCTTAAGGTCATGCGCGAAGCCATCGACAAGTTTCAGGGCGATCAGGGTCGCTTTCCCCAAAACTTGGACGAACTTGTGATGCGCAATTACCTTAAGGCTATCCCAGTGGATCCCATCACCGAAAAGCGGGACACCTGGCTAGCGCTTAGCGAATCTGACTTGCTCGCGATGCTAGCGAATTCGCCTTCATCACCAGCGAATTCCGCACTTGCGGCTGCCAACACGCCAGTCCAGGACGCGGCGGGTATGGCCGACGTGCGTAGCGGCGCTCCGGGAAATGGCACCGATGGCACGCCGTATCAACAATGGTAGTGACCGTCTTGGAGCAATCGGAATGCACAAACCACATCGATCCGTCCCAACACAACTTGCTGTAAGTTGGCAGCGGGCGCAGATGTTCGTCAGCGACGTCAAAGCAAAGAGTGTCGCGACGCTTTTTTTCTCGCTCATTGTGTCGGCTGCGGGCGCGACTCCGACGCCACAGGAGGAAGTGATGCTGTCGGCCGCAAAAGCCGGCAATGTGGCGTTATACCGCGCGATGCTCAGGGACGGCGCTAACTACGGCGCGCGCGACGACTCGGGGAAAAACTCGGTCGTAATCGCGGCACTTAGCGACCGCGATGAGATGCTGCGGAAAGTGCTTACGCACAAGATCGACTTGGACGCACGCGAAAGTTTAGGGATGACAGCGCTGGCAATTGCGACTGCACACAATGCGCTGCACGCCGTCGATCGCCTGCTTCGCGCTGGAGCAAATCCCGACATTGCCGACGCAAGCGGTGTGACGCCACTTGCCAGCGCCCTCCGCCTGGGTCGGCCCCAGTTGGCTACACGCCTTCTTGCTGCGGGAGCCGATCCACGCCACGCGGATGCCGCGAGGGAGTTACTCCGCTGCACATTGCAGCGGAGTACGGGGACGCCGGAGTGACAACAGTCTTACTGGACCATGAGGCTGATCCTAACGCACTTGACCAGGAGCGCAGATCCGCTTTGTTCATGGCGCTTTTGAACCACCACCCGCAAGTTGCCGCAATCCTCGTGCAGCGCGACCAGACGAACCTTCGACTGCCCACGCAGGGATATCCGCCCAAACACTGGGCGCAGCCGATGGGGTACGAGGACATCGCGCGCTCGATCGACGAGAGATTGCGTTAATTTGCGATCCGGGCATAGCCGCGTGATATCCAAAACGGCAGCCAAGAGATCCGTTTCCCAGTGCCAAAGCGCGGGATGCTATCCGAATACCGCGCTCAAGCTCGCTTGGAAAGGCGTAGGATCTTGGCTCTGTAGGAGGTGCTGCGGCACAGGCGCTGGCCGGTCGCGTATTTCCCTTTTGGGAATTCTTTAAAAGGAGAACAAGATGCAGTCCCATCGTGTACGTTCGGTGCGCAAGTTCGCTCGGCGCATGGTGCCGTTGGTCGCGTTTTTCGCGTTTGCTGGGGTTGCCTGGGCAGACCAGGACGTTCAGTCCAGCGATGGTCAATGGAAGGTGCACGCCAAAATTTCCGACTCACTTCCAGTGAAGAAGTCCAGCGAGGCAATGGTCGACGTTTCGGCGGCAGGCATGGCGAAGAGCTGCGCAAAAGTCGCCAGCGTGGCCTTTGAAATGCCCGCACACGGCCATGGCGGCGATGTCGACCCCAAGGTCATGTCTGCGGGCGCGTGCAGCTGGCACGTCATGGATCTTGAACCATCGATGGCCGGTGCTTGGCGTCTGCGCTTGGTGCTTAAGGACGGCGATAAGACAAGCAACGCGGACATCGCGGTAACGGCAAAGTAGAGCCTCTAACGGGTTATCGCTTCGCGGCGCTGCGGGCGACGGTATCTTCGTTCGTGCGGGCTTTTACTTTTAGCGTGGCGCTTCGGCCGACCCGAGTAGCGCGGCAGCCACGACGACTGCCAGACCGAGCGCCGTCTCAGCGCCGATACTTTGGCGCAGGCCGCGCCGCGCTGCACCCTGCGCAAGCAGGTCGGGGCGTTCAAGCGTCGGTGTAAGTCGGTTGCGGTTGTTCAGAGCCGCCACGCCCATAAGCGCCGCTAGTCCGACCTTGGCCAGAAGTATCTTGCCGTAGTTGCTCGCAAACAGCGGATCGATTGCGCCGAGGCGAAACCAAGCGCTCAGTGCGCCTGTCACAACGACGATCAACACGAGAACCATCCCGTAAGGTGAGAAGCGGCGCAAAATTTGCGCTAAAGCCGATACCGGCAAACGCTCAGTCAACATCCAAAGAGGTGGCAGCGCACCAAGCCAAGCACCGGCGGCAAGTAAGTGCAACGCAAGCGTCAAGCGCTGCACCGTTCCTAGGCTGCCCGTTGCGCCGGCAGCGTGGCCGAGTAGCGCGACGCTGGCCAGAGCGCTAGCGACCAGGAAATACAGGGCCCTGCCTGTTGCTAAGAGCGGCACAAACGCGACAAGAAAGGCAAGAAGCGTGATGACCAGACGCACAAGCCACGTGCGACCAAAGGAGGTCTGAGTCAGCAATTGCGCAACGAGCTGCGGATCAAGCGCCGCTCGCGCATCATCCATGACGACCCCTGTCTGCAGCCAGGGCCAGAGCATACCGCTTGCCAATGCAACAACGGCCGCAATTCGCAGATCGCGCCGCCGTGCGTTTTGCTGAACGACTCCGAGTATGCGCTGCAGCGAAAGCGCCCCAAACCAAATCATCAGTGCCCCAACGTGTACCGCGGCGCACAGATCCAGCGGCAGTGTGAGGCTCATGCCGCCCTTGTGAATGACTTCAACGCGAGGCCAAAAAGGAGTAGTTGCCACTCATACGGTGCCCATCCGCGGCGACCGCGACCCAGCGAACTGTGTAGGTGCCAGGTGGGAGCCTCTCAAAAAGATGCAGCACCAGCACTTTGGGATCCCCAGGATCGATTTCGGCCGCTGGCTCCACAACGGCGCGATCTTCACGACTCTCCAGTCGGATGGTCGAGAGGCGAGGCTCGATCGGCTCGCTAAATACCAGGCGAATCTCGCGTACCTCCGCCGTTTTGCTGTCGGCAGCTGGCTGCGCCACTTCCAGATGGGCGTGGGCCCAAGCACTCGAACCAAACAAGGCAAGGCAGCAGATCAAAAACCGCGTCCGCATAACATCTCCCCGCAAGCAACTTGCGTCGATCTTGGACTGAGCTCGTGCAAGGACCTGGCCAGCCCGCCATAGTTGCTGGCAACCGACACGCCAGAAAGTGTAATACTTGCGTTTTAACAAAATGGCTTCCAAACGAACGTCAGCGTATCAACAAAGACAAATGAACATTGCTGCCTCATCGCCGATCGTAGTTCACTCGCCTGGGAGCGCAACGCCAAAGCCTACTGCGCTTGCTGCTAAAACGCCTCCCGCCGCTTCGCCCACATGGTCACTGCCAGCTGTCGAAGGGCTTTTTGAGTTGCCATTTACGGACCTGCTGTATCGGGCCCAGCAGGTTCATCGCGAAAACTTTGACCCAAACGCGGTTCAGCTCTCCACCCTCTTGTCAATCAAAACGGGTGGCTGCAGCGAGGACTGTGCCTATTGCTCCCAGTCGAGCCATTACAACACCAATCTGAAAGCGGGCAAGCTGCTCGAAGTGCAAGAGGTCATCGAGGCTGCCCGCCGGGCCAAGGAAATGGGCGCAGGACGTTTCTGCATGGGCGCAGCATGGCGCAGCCCGCACGATCGGCATTTGCCCGCACTCACGCAGATGGTGCGCGAGGTCAAGGCGCTTGGGTTGGAGACCTGCATGACGCTGGGCATGCTCGAACCTACTCAAGCTCAAGCTCTTAGTGATGCGGGACTGGATTACTACAACCACAACCTGGATACGGATCCGGGGTTTTACGGAAATGTCATAACCACCCGCGTTTACCAAGACCGCCTCGATACGCTGCGCAACGTGCGCAACGCCGGAATCAAGATTTGCTGCGGTGGCATTTTGGGGATGGGCGAATCTCGACACCATCGCGCGGGCTTAATCGCACAGTTGGCCAACCTCGAGCCGTATCCCGAGTCCGTGCCCATCAATCAACTCGTGCCGATCGAGGGCACGCCCCTGGCGAAGACTCCACCCATCGATCCGATTGAGTTCATACGCACGATCGCGGTGGCGCGTATTACCATGCCGCGCGCCGTCATCCGCCTCTCCGCGGGCCGCAATCAAATGGGCGATGCGGCTCAAGCACTAGCTTTTGTTGCGGGCGCCAACTCGATTTTTTACGGCGATCAGCTGCTGACGACAGACAACAGCGAAACCAGCAAGGACAGCGATCTTCTACGTCGCCTGGGGATGAAAGCGGGGGCAGTCGCACCGAAAGCCTGAGGTTGCCGCCAGCATTGGCGCAGCCGCAGCTTAAGCGCCAGCAACCTGGGGCAGCGG
>DASPWJ010000100.1:0-3629 GCA_035621895.1 Burkholderiaceae bacterium
ATCGATCTATTCACGCACGATGGTGTGGGCACGATGCTCACGCCCAGCGATCTGGAATCGCTGCGCGAGGCAACGTCCGACGATCTGGGCGGAATCTTGCGCCTGATCACCCCACTGGAGGAGGACGGCACGCTGGTTAAGCGCCCGCGAGAATTCCTCGAGCGCGAAATCGGCCAGTTCTCGGTGCTTGAGCACGACGGTGTGATCTTTGGATGCGCAGCGCTTTTTGCCACCCCCGCGGAACAAATCGGCGAGATGGCTTGCCTTACGGTACATCCGGATCAGCGCGAGTCCGGCGGTGGCGAGCGGCTTCTTCGCCGCATCGAGAACCGCGCACGCGCCATTGGCTTAAAGCGCATCTTTGTTTTGACGACGCGAACCATGCACTGGTTTCTTAAGCGCGGTTTTACCATTGCAAGCGTCGATGACTTACCGGGCGAGAGGCAAGGTCTTTACAACTGGCAGCGCCGCTCGCAGATTCTGATCAAGGCGCTTTGATCTCCATTCGGCGCACTCCAAGAGGTCGATTCATGGCACGCATGGTCAAATGCATCAAGTTGGGTCGCGAATCCGAGGGGTTGGATTTTCCGCCCGTACCCGGAGAAATCGGCAAGCGCATCTTTGAAAACGTCTCCAAGGAGGCGTGGCAACAGTGGCAACGTCACCAGACGATGCTGGTAAACGAGAATCGGCTCAATTTGGCCGATGCACGGGCGCGACAGTATTTGCGCACGCAAATGGAGGAGTACTTCTTCGGCGCGGGCGGCGACACGCCGGCGGGGTACGTCCCGCCGCGCGCGTAGCGGCGTATACTTTTTTGGCTCTAACGCTAGGGGTCCCGCACAAATCCGCGACGTGATCGCGGTCGGGTGCAAGACACCGAAATCTTTCGCAATCGGATTTCGGTGTCTTTGCTCCAGACGGGTGAGAAAGACCCTTGGAACCTGATCAAGTTAACTCTTGCGCAGGGAAGCGTATGCCGGCTTTAACCAAGGGGCGATTCGCCCGCTATCGCAGTTTTTCCGGCCTCGCAGTTCCCTGCCATCGTTGCGCGGAGGCTGGCGATGGCAATTTGGTACCGGTTCGATGGCCCGATGCGTGGTGTCGGGGCTGCTGCGCTCACACTGCTAGTGCTTGTCGCGCTGCTTTCGTGGCGATCGGCCGCGGCCCAGGTCCCCGAGCCCACGACCTTGCCCACCATCCTGGTGCAAGCGCAGCGCCCAGCGCTTGAGAACACGGGTAGCGTCTCGAGCCTTTCTTCGGCACCCATTGCGACGACGCCTTTGTCGATCGATGTGATTAGCGCCACGGATTTGTTCGAGCGTGGAGTTAACAGTCTTTCGTCGGCGATCCGCACCGATCCTTCGGTGGGCGATAACTACAACACCTTCGGCTATATCGAGGCGGTGCAGATTCGCGGTTTTGTGCTTAACGAGCTTTTGAATTACCAGCGCGATGGCGTGACCGTGAGCAGTCACGTGCCCATCGCACTGGAAAACAAGGAAAGCATCGAAATTCTCAAGGGAACCTCCGGCATGCTCCAGGGCAGCAGCGCCCCCGGGGGACTGCTGAACTACGTGCTTAAGCAACCCACGGAAAAGACCCTGGTCGAGCTCGACAGCACCATATCGGAGCGCGGCTCCGTGCTGCTGCATGGCGACTTTGGCGGGCGCCTGGGCGATCAAAAGCAGTTTGGCTATCGCATTAATGTTGCTGCCGAAGAGCGAAAACCGGAGATTCAGGACGCTTGGTCCAAGCGCGCCTTGGTCAGCGGTTTTTTTGACTGGCGCGCAACGCCCGACACGTTGCTGCAGCTCGAATTCGAGCACCAAAAAGTGCGCGAAACCAGTGTGCCCGGCTATGGCTTGCTCGATACCACCGGTTCGGGAATTGCCACCACGCTTCCCCCGCCCATTGATCCTTGGATCAATCTGAATTCGCAGCCCTGGACCCAGCCCTTCGAGAGCACCGAAACGAGCGGCTCGGTTCGCTTAAAGCAGCGCCTGGACACCAACTGGGACCTTTTCTTCATCGCGGCGACCCAACGCAGTGTTGCCAATGACCGCGTTGCCTTTCCCGACGGCTGCTCGTACTTCAACAGCAGCCTGAACGCCGCGTTAGGCACTTATTACTTGTACAACGGGCTTTGCGGCAACTACAACGTGGATATGTACCAGTACATCAGCGATGATGAGGTGCGTAACACCAACAGTACCGACACTCGCCTGCACGGGCACTTGCTCACCGCCAGCGTGGACCAGGAGCTCACTATCGGCGCGCGCACGACCCGCTACAGTGAGCGATACCCTCCGGAGCAAACCTATCAGTTCTTGGGCACGATCAATGTCTTTGCCCCCGTTGCGCTGCCCGCCAACCCGACGCCAAACACGCTAAATACGCCGCTCGATACCGACCTGCAGGAGCTATACGCGTATGACGTTGCGCACTTGCCTGCGCATTTCTCGACTTGGTTGGGTGCACGCTTTACTCGCATCGAGGAGAGTAGTTCCTTGACCGACGGAACCGAGGCAGCAACGTTGCAGCAACACTTTGTGACGCCGTGGATCGGCCTGGGCTGGGAACCTTGGACCGGAGGCTTTGCCTATGCTTCAGCTGGCGGCGGCGTCGAGGTGGCCAACTCGCCCAATCACCCGACCGTCACCATACGCGCGACCGGCGCGTCTTTGGTTCTGGCAAATCCGGGACAGGTCTTGCCTGCGCAGCGCAGCCATCAGGTTGAGCTGGGCTTTAAACAGCGCTCCGGCGAAACCTTGTCGCTAGATGCCGCAATCTTTCGCATCGACAAGCCATTTCTCGACATCGAAATGCTCGCCAACGGCGAGGCCGAAGAGGTCGCGGGGGCGCGCGAAGAGCGTCACCAGGGTCTGGAACTCGGGTCAACGTGGCAAGCGCTTGCGACCTTGCGATTGCGCGCCAGCGCCACGTACATCGATGCCAAGACCACGCAGGCCGTCGACCCAACCTGGGTTGGCAAACCCGCCACCAACGTTGCTCCACTTGCGGTATCGCTGCAAGATACCTGGTCGCCGCAAAGCATCCAGGGGCTTGCCTGGACCAATATCTGGACCTACTCGGGACACAAGGCCGTGCTGCCCGACGGCTCCGTGTATCTGCCCAACTACTGGCAGTGGGATACGGCGGTGGGCTACAGCACGCGCCTAGCGGGAGCGAACTGGACGTGGCGCGCGGGGGTAGACAATCTCACTGACCAGCGCTACTGGCGCGAAGCGCCAATGGCCGTTTGGGGTTCGATCTACCTCTTCCCGGCCGCGGCACGTGCTGCGCGCCTGAGCGTGGCGGTCACCTGGTAAGGGACAGCGACCGAAACTTCAAGAGGGAGTTTTTGCGCCTTCCAGCAATCGCACCTCGGACTGCGGCAGGGGGATCTCGATGCCCTTTTGGCGCAGGGCCTCGACGATCTGCACGTACAGCTCCCCTTCGATCGAGCCAAAGTCCGCGACTGCAACCCAGGGGCTGGCCGTTATCAGCACCGCGGAACTTTCCAGCGCTGCGACCTGGATCGGCGCCGCAGGGTCGCGCAAGACGCGCGGATGGGAGCGCACCACTTCCTGGATCGTCGCCAAAGCGCGCTGCAAATCGGCTCCGTA
>DASPWJ010000101.1:0-10247 GCA_035621895.1 Burkholderiaceae bacterium
ATTCCCGTCGGACTGCTTCCCCTGCGGGTGCGAACGACCGTCGCGGCCGCAGTCGTCAACCGCGATACGGGCGACTTCCTCGGGATTGAGCCGCTTCCGCTGTTCTGAATGTGAGCCGGACGAGCAAGTCGCACCGCGCGAAAGGACTGCGGTTTCACCGCGCTCAATCTTCATCCGAAAGTCCCTCTGTCTCGAGTTGGTGTGCGTGTTTTCCCTTTCGGTGCCTGGTAATTGCTCCTCTTTTCTTGGCAAGGGGCGCAAGCGGCGCGGCCACCAGAAAAGAGAGCGTCGACAGGCAAACTGCATCGAGCGGTATGCACAGCGCGGTGAGGCGCAAGCCGCTCCTTGTCACGATTTGCGGCCTCTCGCGGGTTACGGTCTCGTCCCCTGAGCGCCGGTCCGGCGCCCGCATGCAGATTTCAGTTTCGGTCGTCGGTAGTGACGCGACGGTCGATCGCGGCGCGGCCCAGTGCGTCGGCGGGCGACGATCGCGGGCGCAAGAAGCCTTGCGCTGGGGATGAATCCGACAGTGATTCGAAGGCTAGCCTAAAAAAGCGATCACACAAATGCGCACTTGCGCCATTTCCAAAGGGTACTTGCTTATCACAAAGGCCGAAGCGAACCGATCACCCGCGTCATCGGCTCGTTGAAAATTCTCTTACCCACGAAGGAGTTCCAACCAGACGAGGCAGCCAAGCAGTCAGACCGTGATCATGGGCCGCTGCTATCTCAAGCCGTTGCGTCGGTCGCGTTTGTGACGTCAGAGCAACACAGCTACCAAGAAGAGGGCAAGAGCGTCCGACGATAGCGAGGCGCACGCGGGTCCTGCGGCCCTTTTTTTGTACCGGACAAATTCGAATGGATTTATCCTTTTGGCTCAGGGGGATAGAGGGCCAGGCAGCAGGGCTCCGGCGGCAGGGGGAAGATTCGACGTGGCACTTGTAGCGCATTCAGCTTTTGATAACGCAAATCGTTCAAGCATTTTCTCGGCAGATTCGAATCGCTCGCTGAATCCCGCGAAAACGGCCGTCAACTGGTCAGGTCCCGTCCTGGCTCTGCGCCAAGGCGATGGCCACGCCTCGAAGATCGTTGCACGGCGCGCGCCAGTCGATGTGCGCCTTCCTTGCATGCTCTATGCGGCTGTGGGCGCGTTCTCGGGCGATGGCGGTGAAGACACGCAGCTTGCTATTGCGCAAGTACGAAAACTGCATGGCGTACTTCACGTGATCCGCTACGACGGCGCTTCGAGTTCTTCAGGGCCTGCGGCGAGCGCGGGCATCGCCGTTGTCACGCGAGGCTACTGGTTCTCGCGGCAGGCCCTGGCTCGATTGATGGCGCAGTGTGGCGGCACGGTTGGTATGTTCGCCTGGAACTCGCAGGCCGAGGCGAACGACGCTGATGCCCGTGTAACTCGCGGTACGGCCCAGTTTGTCGATGGCCGTTTGCATCTTTGGCTTGCCACTGTCGATCCCGCGCGCAGCCGCGCCAGCGCCGCGCTCATTGGCAATATTGCGCAAGATTTCGTCGACCTGCGCGTCGTCGGTCAGCCGCAAAGCGAGGCGGGCCGCAACGTGCTGATTGCCGCAATTGCCTTGGCGCGCACGCTGCAACCCTCTCCGGTACACGTGATCGTCGCGCAGGAGTTCGAGCACCGGACAGAGACCAGTGGCGCGCGCGTCAGCGTGAGCGCCTTGCCCGCGGCGGGCGCTTTGCGTGCTACCAGCGCGAAGGATCTGGCCGCGTAGGGTTGTATCGCCTAAAAAGCCGCCGGCCGGGCGCGTGTGTCCGGTGCGCGATAATCACCGCCGTTACGGCGCTTTTTCTTTCCCAATGACAACAGCGACTTCTTTCGTCCTGAACGGCGAGCGTGTTGTGCTGGACATCGAGCCGGCTACGCCGCTGCTTTGGGCGCTACGCGATCAGCTGCGGTTAACCGGAACAAAATTCGGCTGCGGGATTGGAGCCTGCGGCGCGTGCACCGTTGTTGTCGATGGTCGCCCGCAGCGCTCCTGCGTGACCCCTGTTGAGAGCGTCGGTGGTCACGCGGTAACCACCATCGAAGGACTGGGTGCCAACCAGCTGCACGCGCTGCAGCGCGCCTGGATCGAGCATCAGGTGCCACAATGCGGTTATTGTCAAAGCGGAATGTTGATGGCGGCTCTCGGGCTGCTGAACGAACATCCCGATCCGAGCGACGCGCAGATCGATGCGCAAATTGACAACATCTGTCGCTGTGGCACGTACCAGCGCGCGCGCCTCGCTATCCACAGTGCAGCCCGTGCGCTACAGGCATCAAAGCAAGCGGAAAAAAAGTGAAACGCCGCGCCTTTCTTATTGGAGGCTTGGTGGTTGCGGGCGGGGGCGCTGCGTTGCTGGTCGGCGCGGGTCGCGTTGTCTCCGAGCGCGTCGGAGGAGCCGACGCCTTGGCGCCTAGCCCTAATACGGTGGCATTGAACGGTTGGGTGCGCATCGGTTCCGATGGCCTCATCACCGTGGCCCTCTCGAGCGTCGAGATGGGCCAAGGCGTGAGCACGGCGTTACCGATGCTGGTTGCCGAGGAGCTCGATGTGCCCATCACGATGGTGCGTACCGAGCGCGCGCCTTGGGCACTGCGCTACGGCAATCGCACGGTCTTTGGTTTCACTTGGTGGTTTCATCCCGATGACCAGGAAAGTTGGCTGGCGCGGCGTTTCACCCAAATGGCACAGATCAATGGTGCGCTCTTGGGTGTGCAGGTCACGGGCGGCAGCACAAGCGTGCGCGATGCCTATGAGACGCTGCCACTGGCGGGTGCGTCCGCGCGCGCGATGCTCATTGCCGCAGCTTGCGCGCGCTGGAGCGCGCAACCCCAGGACTGCAAGACTTCCGAGGGCGCGGTAGTGCATGTCAGCGGCAAGCGCCTTTCGTATGGGGAGTTGGCGCTAGAGGCGGCCAAAATCTCGGTTCCCGGAGCGGTGAGGCCCAAGCCCGCGCGAGAGCGCAAGCTCGTGGGAACCAGCGCCCCGCGCCTGGATCTACCGGGCAAGGTTACGGGCACGGCCATCTATGCGGCCGATGTGCGTTTGCCGGGGATGCTGTTTGCTGCCGTGCGCGGCTGCCCAGTGCCCGGGGGCAGCCTCGCGCATCTGGATGCGACCGCGGCGCTAAGCCTGCCCGGCGTGGTTCGGGTGCTTGCCTACGAGGGCGCGGCGGGCTGCGCCCCCGGCGTGGCCGCTATCGCGCACAACAGTTGGCAGGCACAGTTGGCCGTATCCGCATGCAAGGTCGATTGGAACGAGGGCGCGCATGCGGCGCTTAGCAGCGAGCAGTTGCTCGATGGTATGCGCGTCATGCTCGAAGGCGAAGGCAGCGGCTTTGTGTTTCACGAGCGCGGCCAAGGGGCAGCAGCGCTCGAGTCTGCGGCGCGTCTGGTGCAGGCCGATTACTCGGCCCCGTGGCTCGCGCATGCAACCATGGAGCCGATGAACTGCACCGCGCAATGGCTATCGGACGGCAGCGGCGGCCGCCTAAAGCTCTGGGTACCGACGCAGGCGCCAAGCTTTGCGCTCGAAACGGCGATGCGTGTTTCGGGTCTTACGCGCGAGCGCATCGAGCTTGTCGTCACGCAACTGGGCGGAGGCTTTGGCCGGCGTTTGGAGACGGACTTCCTCATTCCAGCCATAGCACTTGCGCGCGCTTCTGCCGGCACGCCGCTTCAAGTGCAATGGTCGCGTGAGGAGGATATGGCCCACGACTTTTATCGCCCGGCCGCGGTCTGCCGCTTAAGGGCCGGACTCGATGCGCAGGGCCGCGTCATGGCCTGGGTGACGCGCAGCGTCTCCGATGCGGTCACTCCGCAGTTTCTTGCGCGCAATTTCCCGATGATGGCAACCGCCACCAAGTATTTGCCTGACCGAACTCAGGCCGAGGGGATCTGGGATCAACCCTACGAGATACCCAACCGTCGCTGCGCACACGTCACTTACGAGACCTCCGTGCCGATCGGCAACTGGCGCTCGGTGGGTCACTCGCACATGGCGTTTTTTGCCGAGTCGTTCATTGACGAACTGGCGCACGCCGCGGGTGCCGATCCGTTGGCCTACCGCCAAGGGCTGCTTGCCAGCCACTCTCGCCACCGTGCCGTGCTCGAGCTGGCAACACAAAAGGCCGGCTGGGGCCAAACGCTGCCCGCAGGCCATGCGCTAGGCGTCGCGCTGCACGAGTCCTTCGACACCATCGTCGCGCAGGTCGCCGAAGTATCCATTGAGGGCACCCGTCCGCGTGTACATCGGGTCGTGTGTGCACTGGACTGCGGCACTGTGATCCACCCCGATATCGTGGCGCAACAAGTTGAGGGCTCCGTGATCTTTGCACTTAGCGCCTGTCTTTACGGAGAGATCAGCTATCGCGACGGGCGCGTCCAGCAAAGCAACTTTCCCGATTACGAACTGGTGCGTATGCGCAATGCTCCGCGCGTGGAGACCTGGATCATTCCAAGCGACGCGCCGCCCACAGGTGTGGGCGAACCGGCGACCCCGCCCCTGGCGCCAGCAGTGGCCAATGCCATCTTCGCGCTTACGGGAACGCGTCTTCGTTCACTTCCGTTGCGCCTCGCGTAATCGAGGCGACGACATCCGTCGTGCCCCTATCGTGCTGCGACGCTGCATCCAAGATTCCAACAACGCTCTCGATCACGCCGCCGCCCAGGCATAGCTCGCCGTCGTAAAGAACGGCCGATTGCCCGGGCGTCGCGGCCCACTGCGGTGTCTTAAAGTCGAGCATGAATGCCGTGCCGGGCTCGACCGAGTCGCAGATATGCAGGTCGCACGGCGCATCGAGCTGGCGGTAGCGCGTCTTGGCGCTTAAGCAGATGCGCGATGCAGACACTTGGGGGGCCACGCCCGCGATCCAGCTGGCATTGATGGCATGCAAGCTGCGGCTTTGCAACCAGGGGTGATCATGGCCTTGGACAATCCAAAGCGTATTACTGGTCACATCCTTGCGTGCAACGAACCATGCCTCTCCAGTGCCATGTCGCTGACCACCAACACCGATGCCTTTGCGCTGACCGAGCGTGTAAAAGCTCAAGCCCACATGCTCGCCAACTAAACGTCCGTCAGGCGCACGAATTGGCCCAGGCCGGTTGGGTAGGTACCGGTTCAGGAATTCGCGAAAGGGTCGCTCGCCGATAAAGCAAATTCCGGTTGAGTCGCGCTTGGCCGCGTTGGGTAGACCGATGCGCCGCGCAATTGCGCGCACCTCGCTCTTGTGCAGGTGGCCCACTGGAAAGACGGTTTGCGCCAGTTGCGATTGGCTCAGACGGTGAAGAAAGTAGCTCTGATCCTTGGCCGGATCCACGCCGCGCAGCAGCTGCCAGCGTCCGTCTGCGGCGCGCACGCGCGCATAGTGACCAGTTGCAATGCGCTGCGCCCCGAGCGTTTGCGCGTGATCAAGAAAAGCGCGGAACTTGATTTCGGCGTTGCAAAGTACATCCGGGTTGGGAGTGCGTCCAGCGGCGTATTCATGAAGAAATTGAGCGAAAACGCGTTGCTTGTACTCGGCTGAAAAATTCACCGCTTCGAGCTCGATTCCCAGAACGTCGGCTGCCGCCGCTGCATCGATCCAGTCTTGGCGCGATGAGCAATACGCATCCGTATCGTCATCCTCCCAATTTTTCATGAACAGGCCCGTGACTGCGTAGCCTTGGCTCTTTAGCAGGTAGGCCGCAACGGAGGAGTCGACCCCGCCCGACAGACCCACAACAATGTTTTCGCCTGCCATGATTTAGCGCCGTGCCCGTAAGAGCTGTGCAACCGCACCAGCAGCGGCCTCCACACCGTGCCAGTAAAGCGTATCTAGGCTTGCTCGTTGGCCGGCGATGTAATCGTCGACGCAACGAAGCACCAAGGGGCTGCGCATTGCATCGGCCCGCTCTGCGATTTGCGCGCGCGTCAGCCACAGCGTGCGAATGATCCCGACGTCCAGTACGCGGTGCGGATGCTCGGCCCCAAGTTCCCCGATAAAAGCAACGCGCAGGTACGTGGTATCGGCAACCGTGGCACCCGTCGGCAGCAGGTACAGGCCAAGCAGCGCCGTCGGCCGAAAGTCGTGAGCCGTTTCCTCCAGCGTCTCGCGGATCACGGCTTGCTGCAGCGATTCGCCAAACTCCAGATGGCCTGCGGGTTGATTGATGCGCAAACCCTGCGGCGTGTTCTCCTCGACGAGCAAGAAACGCGCGTCGCGTTCGATGATCGCAGCAACCGTAACACTGGGCCTCCAGACACGCGGCATTGGCAAGTTGGCCATATGAATAAGAATCAAGTAAATTCTACTGTTCAATACGCCCGGCTCGCCATTACCGGAGCGAATAACGACGCCAGGAGTAGATCCCATGCGCATTGGAGTTCCGGCCGAGACACGGCCGGGCGAGACGCGTGTTGCCGCCACCGCGGAAACCGTCAAGAAGCTGGCAGCTCAGAAACATCAGGTCATCGTGCAGTCGGGCGCAGGCTTGGCAGCGAGCCAGACCGATGAGGCGTACGTCGCCGCGGGCGCGGTCATCGGCTCGGTTGGCGAAGCTCTGGCCGCCGAGTTGGTGCTCAAAGTGCGACTGCCGACAGCCGAAGAGCTGGCCCAAATGAAGCCCGGTAGCGTACTTGTCGGGATGCTTGAGCCCTTTAATGCGGCTGGCATCGTTGCAATGAACGGTGCGCGACTTACCGCGTTTTCGCTCGAGGCGGCGCCGCGTACAACGCGCGCCCAAAGCATGGACGTGCTCTCTTCGCAGGCAAATATCGCCGGCTACAAGGCGGTATTGCTGGCCGCCAACGGCTACCGGCGGCTGATGCCCATGATGATGACCGCAGCGGGCACGATCAAGGCGGCGCGCGTTGTTGTCCTGGGTGCTGGCGTAGCGGGCTTGCAGGCCATCGCCACGGCCAAGCGCCTGGGCGCGGTCATCGAGGCCTCCGATGTGCGCCCTGCCGTCAAGGAGCAGATCGAATCCCTCGGCGCCAAGTTCATTGACGTAGCGTTTGAGACCGACGAGGAGCGCGAGATCGCCAAGGGAATCGGCGGATACGCGCGACCCATGCCGCAGAGCTGGCTCGACCGGCAAAAAGCCGAGGTTGCCAAGCGCATTGCCCAGGCCGATATCGTCATCACCACCGCGCTCATTCCCGGGCGCAAGGCCCCTGTACTGGTCACCGAGGAAATGGTTCGGTCGATGAAGGCCGGCTCGGTCATTGTGGACATGGCGGCCGAGCAAGGCGGCAACTGCGCGCTCACGCAAGCGGGCACGACCACCTTGCAACACAACGTCCAGATCATCGGCCTGATCAACTTGCCGGCAACCGTGGCCGCGGATAGCTCGGCACTTTATGCGCGCAACCTGCTTGATTTTCTCAAACTGGTGCTTGACAAGGAAGGCAAGTTCACCATCAACAGGGACGACGACATCGTGAGCGCCTGCCTGGTGTGCCACGCAGGAGAAATTTTGCGCAAGCAATAGCAATCGCGCGCTGCGCTAGTCGCAAGAAGACCCGCTTGCAAGCGGCCGTCCAAGAACAAGGCAAGGGATCGAGGGAACTGGAACATGGAACTGGTCAATCACACCGTCATCAATCTCATCATCTTCGTGCTGGCGATCTACGTGGGTTATCACGTCGTGTGGAATGTCACGCCGGCCTTGCATACACCGCTGATGTCGGTGACCAACGCGATTTCCGCAATCATCATTGTGGGTGCCATGCTCGCCGCCGCGCTCACCGAAACGACGCTTGGGCGCGCCATGGGTGTGGCCGCGGTGGCGCTTGCGGCGGTCAACGTGTTCGGTGGGTTTCTGGTTACGCGCCGAATGCTTGAGATGTTCCGCAAGAGGGAACCCAAGGCCCCTGCGTCCACCAGCGAGAAAACGTGAGACGGAGCGGACAATGAGCATCAGTCTGAACACCGTTGTCTTGCTCTACCTGGTCGCGTCGGTTTGTTTCATACAGGCGCTCAAGGGGCTCTCGCATCCTTCGAGCTCGCGTGCCGGAAACACTTTTGGCATGTTCGGCATGGCGATCGCCGCGATCACCACGGTGGCGCTGATATTCAAGTTCCGTGCCGAGGATGTCGGCGGCGGTCTTGCCTGGGTGTTGGCCGGAGTGGTGGTTGGCGGGACGGTGGGTACGACCATCGCTCGAACCGTGCAGATGACCAAGATGCCGGAGATGGTTGCCTTCATGCATTCGATGATCGGTCTAGCGGCGGTCTTCATCGCGATCGCCGCCGTGGCGGAGCCGGCCGCCTTTAACATCGTCGCGCGCGGCGATCCCATCCCAACGGGCAACCGAGTGGAGTTGTTCATCGGGGCCTTTGTCGGCGCGATTACGTTTTCGGGCAGCGTGATCGCCTTTGGCAAGCTTGCAGGCCGCTATAAGTTGCGCGTCTTCCGCGGCGCCCCCGTGGTCTTCCAGGGGCAGCACCTGCTGAACTTGGTGCTGGCCATTGCGATGATCGCTGCCGGCGTGGTCTTCGTGGTCAACCAGGACTGGGTACCGTTTTTGATCATGCTGGCGATCGCGTTTGCACTGGGGGTGCTGATCATCATTCCTATCGGCGGGGCCGACATGCCGGTCGTCGTATCGATGCTCAATAGCTACTCGGGCTGGGCGGCAGCGGGAATCGGTTTTTCGCTCAATAACCCGATGCTGATCATCGCCGGCAGCCTGGTGGGTTCGAGCGGCGCAATCCTCTCTTACATCATGTGTCGCGCCATGAACCGCTCGTTTTTCAATGTGATCCTGGGCGGTTTTGGGAGCGACTCCTCCGCTCAAGCCACGCCGGGGCAGATGCAGCGCCCGGTAAAGTCGGGATCGCCGGACGACGCGGCTTTTCTGCTCAGTAATGCCGAATCGGTCATCATCGTTCCTGGCTACGGACTCGCCGTGGCGCGCGCGCAGCACCCCCTGAAGGAGCTGGCCGACAAGCTCATCAAGAAGGGGATTCAGGTTCGCTACGCGATTCACCCCGTAGCCGGGCGCATGCCGGGCCACATGAATGTCCTGCTCGCTGAAGCGGAGGTGCCGTACGATCTGGTGTACGAAATGGACGACATCAACTCGGAGTTTGGCGACACCGACGTGGTGCTGGTGCTCGGTGCCAATGATGTCGTGAACCCCGCCGCCAAGGATCCCAAGTCCCCCATCGCGGGAATGCCGATTCTCGAGGCATATAAAGCACGCCAGATCATCGTCAATAAGCGTTCGATGGCTGCAGGCTACGCAGGCCTGGACAACGAACTTTTTTACATGGACAAGACTCTGATGGTGTTCGGCGACGCCAAGAAAGTCGTCGAGGATATGGTCAAGGCCGTCGAGTGAGCGCGCTGCCACCGACACCCTGGAGTACGGCGCGGCGGTTTGCCCCGCAGCCGGTGGGCCTGGAGCAGTTTCCTTCGCTGCTGCGCGAGACCGCGGCACTGCTGGGGGCTGCTCCCGCCCGTTTAGTTGCTTTGTTCTTGCTCGTCTTTGTGCCAATCCAGATCCTGCCCAATGTGCCGTATATCGGTATGGCGCTTCGAGAGGCCCTGGCTTCGATCGGCTTTGCGGGCTTTTACGTCGCACTCGAATCGGTGCGTCAGGCTCGTCGCCCCACGATCTTGGACATGGCCCAATCTTGGCGCCTGCCGGCGGACAAGCTCGTATTATTGGTTGCCAGCGGACTTGCTCCGCTGCTGGTGGTTTTGTTGGTCTGGTGGATCGATATTGGCGCTGCGCAGCTTGACGTGCTGTTGAGCGGACAAGCGCCCGAGGCGGTGCTTCCGGCACGTCAGCAACTGGAGTTCGTGGTGGTTTTCAACCTAGTCGGTATGCCACTGATTTTCATTCAGCCGCTTTGCGTTTTGTATACGTGGTCAGCGACCCGG
This sequence comes from Burkholderiaceae bacterium, assembly GCA_035621895.1. Classification (GTDB taxonomy): domain Bacteria; phylum Pseudomonadota; class Gammaproteobacteria; order Burkholderiales; family Burkholderiaceae_F; genus GJ-E10. The sequence goes on from DASPWJ010000101.1 coordinate 9,890, forward strand.
ACGCTATCTGCCAATCTTCTTGCGTGGATCGCCAATTGGCGCTGGGCGTTGGTCATAACGCTCTTGCTGATTCCTATCGCAATTGGCCTGGACTCCTTTGATCCCAGCAGCGCGCCCGAAATCGTGCTATCGCTTCTTAGCGAAGTGGCCGTGGAAATCGCGTTAAGCGCCTTCACGCTGGTCTTGCTGCAGCGCTCGCTGCTTTAGCGGCATCGTGGCAGTTTGCAGCACTCGGGCGCTATTCACGGCGTAAGTCGAGGGCGTTTTTTATTCGGGGGTGGCTTGTGCGCGGGCGCGCTGCGCACGCAAAATTTGACCCCATGAACCAACTAGCGAAAACAAAGTAAGCAACTCCTGA
>DASPWJ010000102.1:0-18327 GCA_035621895.1 Burkholderiaceae bacterium
TGCGTGTCCACAATGCAAACGCTCGACAGTTCCAATGACACGTCGATTCCGGCATAATGTTCCATGGCTGTCCTCCGTTCCTAGATGCTTGGGGCCGACTCAACGTCGTGACCCCGTTTCATCATCTATCGGGGGACAGCCACATCAATTGCTCGCTCCGAGCAGGGCCCATTACGGCATCTAGTGCGACTACCCGAGGGAAAGTTCTTTGGACTGAAGGTCGCTAATGGCACAAAACGTCGACCGGCCATGTCTGCTGTTATGTCGGCGATTGGGTGATGAACGGACTTATAGCCGACATCGCGGAAACGACGCTCCTGACCCGAAGGCGACAATCCCGTCCACGAATTGCTGCGGCGCAAGCTCTTCATCGACGCCAACGCCCTGATGCCGCCGCGCCCGCCGAGAAAGGTGCGTTACATGACTTCGCCTGATCGAGATTCCGCCAGACCTGGTCAAACCGCACCGAGGTGTGCCGTCGGCTCGATGCGCCTCGCCGCTCGCAGTAGCCGCACTGTGTTTCGGCGTGCAATTTTGGTTCTGACTCAAATTTGATGATGGATTGCGAGAACCGCGGCATGCGCCGGAAGCGGATGTCGTTTAAATGACTCTCGAAACTTCAGTGAGGTGCTCAGTGTGAGGGCATGCACTGCCGGAGTGGCAGCAACCGCTCCCCTAGCAATACACTATGGTGTTGAATTGACTCCACAAACACGCTCTCGGCAAACTGATCCGTCACCAAAATTGCGTCAGAGCCAAATTTGAGCGCCGATTGACAGATTCCCACGGCGAAACCCGATTACCCCATCTCTCATGGTCGGAATAGGTGGAAAAGCAGACCTAATGCGGACTTAGGATGAACTTTCAGCGGAAAATGGCACAAAATTCTGCTATGCTCGCTCACAGTAATGTCGAATGGCCAGGACTACCGACCCGCCTAATTTTTTCCGACCACGGCTAGCTTGAGTCGCTACCAACACACGGCGAGGCCATCTCTAATTCCCGCACGCTGCTGCCAGATCCCTTGCACCCTGCTTTTTCGACTCCTTATCCATGGTCGCGTCGGTAGCAGCAATCAGCTTTGCGACAACGTTGTTGCGTTGCGCGACCGGATTGTCCTCATAGCCCCGACGCTGGAAGAAATTCGAAGTCGGCACCTGAAGGCGCCAGTCCTGCGGCATGACAACCATGTCGAGCCCGGAACCATCGCCGGTCAGGTTCATCATTTCCAGCTCGGCGGCGGTGAGCTCCGCATCGTGCCCGTGCTTGCGGGCAAACAAGACGGACATCAACAGCTTCTCGGTCTGCAGCATCGGCCCGACATCGATGTCGAGATTCATGGCGTGGATGGCGAGTCCTTTGGGCGTATTGGCGAGCGCCTCATGCTGGCTCCAGTCGTCCGGCACGCTGGAGGCGTAATCCACCATCTTCTGCACGACCGCGATCTTGTGCAAAAGCGCCTGCTGCTGTTGTCCCGACTGCTGCGCCGCCTTAGCTTTCAAGGCTTGGAGGAACTGATCGCCGGCTTCCGCCATGAGCTCGACGGAATTGCTGTTGAGCAACTGATTGTAGCCGAGCGCGGCCGTGATCGCATGTGCGGTCGGCGTGTTGTATTCCAGGCCGGCCTGCACGGTATAGGTGCCGTTGCCGGTCGCCTCGAACGAATAAACCCGCACGATCTGATTTTTCGTCAGCCCCGCGGCGAGCGCCACCTTGGCATAGGCGCGCTTGAAATCCAAATCGCTGTGAGGCTGCTGCGGGACGAAGCCGAATTCCCGTTTGGCTGCGTTGACGAAATCGGCGACGACCGGGACATACGGACGCGGCGTCGGCGGCCTCTTCGGCGCGGCCGGGTTCACCGGCTGCGGCGCGCCGGTATAGACCGGTGGCTGGGTGAGCACGTAGTCGTCGAGCACAATCGGCGTGCGCGAGGCGCGCTTACCTGATCGCGATCCGCGCTTTTGCGCAATAGAGTTCCAATAGGCATCGGACTCGGCATCATAAGCCGCGCGCGCCGCGAGATACGCGGCCAGGAGCCGCTTGTATTCAGCCATCGCCGCGGCCGAGGGAGCCGGCGTGCTGGTGCCAGCGCCGTTCGCCGGGCCGCCGGCTGCGATCGCGACAGCTAAAAAGAGTTGAAGAGCTGCGGCACCGGTCAGCGCGCGGTAATGACGTAACGATGTTATATTCACTGCGGGTGGTCCGGTCTTGTCGTTACGGGTTGGTGGCGCTTAACTGCTTAATGTTTGCGGCTAAACTATCGCCGACCTTAACAAGCGCATCGTTACCAGGATTTTTGGTTGCAAACGTCCGCACGACGTTTAGGGCATTTTGATATTGCGCCGCTGCATCCTTCGGATCGTCCTGCTGCTCGTAGATCGCGGCGATGGCCGTGTATTCGTCGATCAATTCGCGCTGCGTCGCTACGCTTACCGGATATTGGGCGGCAAGCTCCACGCGCAGCGGCAGGGCCAGTTGATGGTATTTCAGCGCGTCCGCCAGCTTGTTTTGGGTCAAAAACGCGCCGGCAAGCGTCGTATAGGCATTCGCGAGCGCCCGCGCCTTTGTGGAATTGCTTTGATCGCGATTGTAAAAGATGAGCCGGATGCTTAGTGCGCTCTGATAATTCACAACCGCGTCGGCGTAGTCTTGCTGGGTCATCAGCAAGTCGCCCATCTTGGTATACCCGGTCGCCAGATAGCTTTGCCATGCGACATTGCCGGGATCGGCGCTCACAAGGTCTTTTCTGATGGCAAGCGCCGTATTGTATCGCGTCAATGCGTCCAAATAATTCTTCTGCTTGACAAAAATGTTTCCGATACTGGTAAGAGTGAAGGCCAGGTTTGACTGCATTCCGTTGTCGCCAGGGTGCTTGCCGGCAAGCGTCTGGCGAATGGCCAACGCCTGCTGATATTTTGTCAGCGCGTCGTTGATGTTGGTGCCGGATTCAGCGTCGGCGATCCTTTCCAGCGCCGTCGCCCAATCCCGTCGCATGCTATCATCGGTCGGGTTGGCGTTTGCCAGAGCCTCATTGATGGCGAGCGCCGATTGATAATTTTGCAACGCCAGATCTGTGTGGCCCTGCTGGACGTTGGTATCGCCGATCTTGATCAGGACGAATGCGATGTGTTGTTGCCATCGCGGATTGGTCTTATCGTCACTCGCAAGTGCCCGCACGATCGCTAGCGCCGCCTGATAGTGCTGCATGGCGGCCTCTGGCGTGGAGACGACGGCCGCTGTGTCGCCGCAATTGTAATCGGCCTTGAACAGCAGGTTCTTGTAGCCGGTGTTGGCAGGATTGGCCAATACCAGCTGCTGCGCAATTGTCTTGGCTTTTTGCGCGTTATCCAGCGAAGAAGTGTAGTCGCCGCCAGCCCCGTAGGCATCGGCAATGCTCAGGTAAAGCACCACCTGCCACTCCAGATTTGCCGCTGACGTGTCCGCAGCTTCCAACTCGTGCCAAGTGTCCTGCGAGATTGCCAGCATGTGTAGTGCCCTCTGCGCGGCGATCTGACCCATGTCCAGGCCTTCTATGATCGCCTGAGGCAAGATGTTGCCCAGAGTGGTTGCAGCCTTGAAGTAAGTCGCCGCCTTCTTATCCGCGAGCCACCATTGCCACCCGGCGAAGACGCCCAACGTAAGCGCAAGCACGGCGAGGCACGACACCACGATCGCTGTCCAGCGGGCGGTGGCAGCGTCGCGCTCCATGCGCTGGCGCTCGGCGGCTTCGAGGGCGCGCCGCTCTTCGACTTCGCGCTCGGTCTTGAGCCAGTCGAGGCTGCGCTGAAGCAGACGTTCGACCTCTTCCTTGCCGCCGCCATACCTCTTGCACCAATCTTCAGTGCGCGGACGCTCGTTCCACCACTTCCAGCGGATTTCGACGATGTCGGCCGGAATCCGGTCCGACTTCGACTCCGCCCGCGCCAGCAGGCTGCGATAGATGCGGCCGTCGGCGACCTCGAGGCGAAGCCAGCCGAGGTGCGGCGCGCCGGTGCGTGTGTCGCCACTGACGCGATCCCACCCGCGCAGCAGCGCTTCGTGGCCGACGTCGATGCGCGTGTCGTCGTCAAGCTCCGGCATTTCGGATTTCGACGGCACCAGGAACGAGCAGTCGTCGTCGCGGAAGCGGTCGACCGCGGTTCGCAGATCGACGTCCGACATACCGGTTTCGCCGCGCAATTCCTTGAACAAACGTGCGCGCCGGATGATCCGTCCCTCCGCATCGATCTCGGCCAGTGCACGGAACGCCTGCTCGACGGTCAATTGCAAACCGGTCAAGCCGTCGAGAACTTCTTCGGCGTGCTTCGACAGCGCGCCTGACATGCCGCCGATTGCTTTATAATCCTCCATGGTCAGCCGCCGCGCGGCATCGACGTCGCAGCGGCGCCCGGCCTGCTCCCATAGCCGCAACAGCGTGTGTTGCAACACCGGCAGCTGATCGACGTCGTCGCCGCTATCGTTGAGCAACCGCTCGACTAGGGCGGGTTCTATCGAGGCTTTTGCCGATCCCTCGATGGGTCGGCGGATTGCTTGCTCGCGTTGGTCCCGCGTCAGCGACGGCACCAGGAATTGCGAGGCGCTGACCGCTTCCGGCAAGCCGCTGAAGTTTGCGCAATCGCCGATGAAGTCTGAACGCATCGTCAAAAGCACATACACTTTGAGCGTGCGGTCGCGGCTCGCGCCGAGCAAAAGCTGAACGAACTGCGCGGCTTCATTCCTGCGCCGCATCTCTTCCGAGTCAGTGTCTCCTTGCTGTTTTGCTGAATAGCGAAACAGTTCTTCGAATTGGTCGACGACCAGTGCGATGGAAGTATCGCCAAGCCCTTCGATCTCGCGCAGCGCTGCCGCGATGCCGTAGCTCGATCGTTGCAGGGCAAATCGGATACGCTCGCGCCGCGCCCCGCCGATGCCGGCGTCATTACTCGGCGACAGCTGAGTGGCCATTGCACTCGCCAGATTGCCGATCGGGCTGTCGCCCGGATGCATTTGCACAAATTTCCAGGTGCGCCCGGTCGGCTCCCGGCTTTCCTTGGCGAGAAAGGGCAATATGCCGGCGCGCACCAGCGAGGACTTACCGCTGCCAGAGCCGCCGACGACTGCAATAAAACGGCTGTGATCGAATAGGCGATAGAGACCGAAGATCTGATCGTCCCGGCCAAAGAAGTAGTCTGCGTCTTCGAATCGGTATGCCCGTAGACCGGGGAAGGGACGGTTAGCTGAAAGCTCCGGACCCATGACCGTGGTGTTCACGGGGCATGCGATATCGTCGGATGCACGAATCGATCTACGGCCTCGGCCAACGGTCGGCTGCCTTCGCTCAAGTTGACGATAATATCGATCTCGTTCTTCCGCGGATATTTCACGAATACCGTCTTCCGGTCACCGGGTGGCGGCCCGGCAAGAAGGCCTCGATAGGCAAACCTTTTCTCCCGACCGAGCTTTCTCCAATCCTTTAGCTCATGGGTATTGGCGTCGGCCCATGCTTCTGTCGCCTGCGCCCAGCACAGCACCACGGCACCGCATTCAGAAAGACGCTGTTTGTGTATCCTCATGACTTCGGCCGGTGGACCTTCGAATACCGGCGGACTGACGCTGACCCCGTGCTCTCTCAACGCGTCCATCAAATCGCACGCATATTTCGTGTCTTCCGGCACGTGATAGACATAGACCCAGTCGTCTTCGTTGATCGCGCTCACGCCATTCGAGCCCAACTCTGACTGACGCAAGTGATCGACCAGAAAGTCAACAAACCGGCTGAGATTCCCGCCGAGTACCTTGTCAGTCGTTAGCTCGCAATCAAAGCGCTTCAGTACGTTCTGCGGATCGCGGTTCATGCCGGCTGATGATGGGGTAGCGAATTGCGCGGCTTGATCGTCTGACGCGGATTCATCGCTGTGGGCTTCGACGACTTCTGGCGCCCAGATGATGCGACGAAACCCTTCATTCGCACCGTTGTCATCTCGGTTGGCGGCATCGACCCACGCCTTGGCGCGCGCCAGTTGCAGCTTGACGATGGGATCGCAGCCCTCCGGCATGTAACCAGCGCTTTCGCCAAGCAAGTGAATCGAAACATTGGTTTGAGCCAGCGCTTCATCAACAAAGCGGGCGGCTGACGAGTCGTAAGGAATATTGACCGCTGGATCCGGCACGATTGCGTAGCCCGCGCCGCTCAACTCATCGACCAGCCGGGAATAGGCTTCGCGCATGTCCGACGCCGGCTTAGAGAGGTAGATTTTGCGCGCCAGCCCGTCGGCCGGCGGCGTCACCGAGGCCGCCGTAGCGCGCGCTCTCTGATCCTTCGCCTCGCGCTGTTTTGGCACGCTCCGCCCTTGAATGGTCTTCTTTCCTATTTGCTGGATCTTCAACGAGAGGCTCTGAGCGAGCTCTTCGACATGTGTATAATAACGATCGTCGCGCGCCTTTCCACGGCTAAAAAACTCGAACTGCACGCCGCTGTTTCCGGGTCCTTCAAATTCAAAGAAATTGTGGCCGACCTGTCCCTGCAGCAGCGAATAGCGCGTTGCAGGATCGACGAACCGCTTGCTGGCAATGATGATGCGGTGTTTGACGCCTTCCTCCCCTTCGTGCTTCCAGCGCTCTCTGAAGCAATCAAGTTCAAGTTTGCACCAGGGCCGCTTCACCCAATTCGGCGACAGCACGACGAGAAGGAGATCGGACTCGTCGATGTCGTTCTTGATGACGGCGTCGAACTGATCGGCGGGATCGATGCGCCGCTTATCGCGCCATATTGTGGTTTCGAGGTCGCCGCGCTGACGCAATACGTAGGTCAGATCTTGGTCGAGAGCAGTGACAAATCCTCTGCCATCCGGCTCGGAAGCGGGTAATTCGTCGTCAATCCGTGCATATGAGAGGAAAACCTGCACGAAACCGCGCCCCCAGCGGTACCAATACTAGCGACCCCTAAGGTAGTAACCGGTAGCGTTGCCAGTATCTCGATAAACCCAGGACGCGTCAAGCGTACTACTGAGGTGCGCCGCGTCGCTGACGCAATTCTCTACCTTGTCGTCAACCAGTTAAGTGGCGCAATTTGCCTCACGATTTTCTGTTTCTCTATTGGCGGGCCGTTACGAGTATTTGTCGCTTGGTGTGGCCGGGGCGTCGGTTGCGAAGCCGGACGAAACGCGGAGTTTCCCGCACGGCAGGGCGGAGAACAGGGGAGGCGCAGCGAGGGGCCCTCCGAAATGTGGCGAAGAATATCACGCCTCAATACCGAGTTCTGCCACCTAATTCGCGGTGTTTCGAGCGACCGGGGATGTCGCCTATTGGCACCGAACGTCGGTTGTCGGGCCGCCGCGTGATATCAGAAATTGAGGGATGAACGGACATCTCGCGGACATGGCCGAAACGTCGAAGATGACCCTGAACGGAAGTCATTGTCCGATTATTGGTGCGACGCACAACGCAGTTTATGATCCAACGCCGACATGGGCGCCCACGGGATAGTCCTCTTCCCGTGACCGCGCCGGCACCCGGGCATTCTCACACGCTCGCGGCGTACAGGTCCCATCGGCCGGGCAGCCCTTTAAGTTCGTGCGAGCCGCGCTCCGAGAACTTAAGCCCGGCACCCGCCACAAGGTCTGTTACGACCCTCGATACGAGAACTTCTCCAGGCTCCGAGAGTGCCATGACACGTGCCGCCGCATGAACTGCGACACCTCCAATATCTCCGTCTCTCATTTCAACTTCGCCCGTGTGAAGGCCCGCCCGTAGTGGCAAACCGATCTGCGTTGCCTCTGACTCGAATGCCAGTGCGCACCGAATCGCGCGTCCCGGACCGTCAAACGTTGCGAGTACCCCGTCACCTGTCATTTTAATCAGCTTACCTCGATGTTTTTCAATAACCCGCTGCGCGGTCCTATCATGTTCATCGAGTAGACGGCGCCATGATTGGTCGCCCATTTCCGTAGCGCGCTGCGTGGAATCAACAATATCCGTGAATAAGACGGTTGCTAGGACACGCTCGAGATCGGGCAATGCGCTCTCTCGATCACCAGTGATGAATTCCTCGATATCGCCGCATATCTTCCTTCTGAAATTGCTGTCGGTCATAGGGCCGGCGTGGTCACCCTCGGGATATTCGGTATATTTTGCACCAGGAATTTGCGATGCCAGATAGCGGCCATTTTCTACGGGTACTAGGGCATCCCTGCGTGAGTGGAGAACTAAGGTCGGAACGCGGACGTTCGGCAGAATGGACCTCACGTCAATTAAAGCGTTTTGCTGCAATGCCGCCTTGTATGATCCGGGGCTGGCAGAAAGGCGCTCAAACTTGGCAAACTGACCCACGGCGGCGGGATCGCTTGCTAGACTTGGCGCCAAGCTCTTTATGAACGCGCCGGTTCCCCAATATTTCACCGACTTTAGAATAGCCTCCTCAGAAAACATAAGCTCATAATCGCTCGTATTTGTGAATCGCGCGAAACCGCCGAACAGGATGAGATGAGAAGTACGCTCAGGATATGTCGCTGCGAATAAGACGCTCATCGGGGCCCCTTCGGAATATCCCAATAGCGCCGCGCGCTTCGATCCGATCGCCTCCATGATGGCCGTGACGTCGTCCATCCGCTGTTCGAGTGACGGTACGCCAGGCACCCGATCGGACAGTCCCTGTCCACGCTTATCAAACGCAATGACACGCGCGAAGGCGGCTAAACGGCGGAGGTAGTCCGTATACCCCGGAAACTCGTGCAGGAATTCGACGTGGGATACAATTCCGGGCACTAGAACCAAATCAACGGGTCCCTCGCCCATGACCTGATAGGCGATACTTACCTCACCGCTGTTTGCGTAGCGCGTCGTCGGGAGTTCAAACTTGGCCATTCGTTCTCGCATAGCCCGTCACATCGTCGGGCGCGATCGTTACCCCTCCGCTATTCTACGCCAACCATTGGCAGGCGTGGATAGCCGCATTGCATGTGCCACTCTGGGAGCACTTTTCGACCGGGCTGACGGCCCATTGGTTTAGGCGCTTTCGGGGTAACAGCCGACCTCCAGCTAGAGCGCGAGAAATGACGTGAATGACCCGAAAGCGAAGTTCGCCGAGATAGGCCGGTGGTCAGAAGGCACGACGGCGGTACATTGCGCCACAAGAATGGGTCATGCCCCCCACACTGTGTCTTCGGTCCAACCAAGACTGTGAAACTCGATTGCCCTGAGGGGTGCTTCCGCAATCGGAAAAAACTCATCGAGTTGAGGCGGTCTGACGGCTGTTGCGGAGAGCATTGCGTGTGCCTGCCCACGATGGTGGATCTGGTGTTGGAAGAGATGCATGAGCAGGCGGTCGCGCCGTTCGGTCTGTATGCGCGCATCGCGATTGACTCGCACGACGCTGCCAAGGAGTTCGGGCGTCAGGGTATTGCAGACTGCGATCAAGCGCTTGTCGACGGCAGTTTGAGCACGCTTCAATTCGGCAGGTGATGGACAAGGAACGGCGTTCTCCCAAGCTTTTGGCCCGAGCAATCCACCCTCAAGCGCGTCGACGTAGAATAAGTCGATTATATAGATATGGTTCAAAGTCTTCTGCAGACTCGGGAAAAAGCCGATGCGCTCGGCCTCAAAATCGTCCTGATTGAGATTTGCGCAAGCCGTGAGCAGTCGGTAATTCGCCCAAGCGTTATTGTAGGCGAACGCACGGTAAGTCTGGACAAAGCCGGCGGGCATGTTTGTTCCTTATTTTGGGTTATTGCCTGGAGGGTCCGAGCGCATCTCAACTCTACCATATTGGAGTTTCCGCTTCAGCGTTGACGTCGCTAATGGCACCGAGCGAAATTTCTTGAGGAGCTCGCTTCGGCAGAAATTGAAGGGATAGCCGACGTCGCTCGGAAATATTTCCTAACGTGGGATTTTCACGGTCGCTGTTCTCGGCGCGATCAGTGCACAATCGGACATGCGAAAAATGTGGCGGGCCGACTCGCCTAACCCATTGCAGAAATCGGCGAGCATCTCAGTTTTATAGCGACATGGAGCGCTATCGAGACATAGACCTCCCCCATGCGCATTTTGCTCTCCGAAGGGTCCGGGCTCACCTCCCGTCAGGTCGCGGGACAACTCGGTTTGCTTGGGCACCAGGTCGAGATTCTGTCGTCGTCGAAAATCTGCCTGACGCGGTTCACCCGGCATGTAAGGGCGGTGCACGACGTCCCGCGCTTCGGGCTCGATCCGTTCGGCTGGCTCGCGGCCGCCGAGCGCATTGCAGGCGAACGCAAGGCCGACCTGCTGTTTCCAACGCAAGAGCAGGTGACCGTGCTGTCGGCGCGCCGGAAACACCTGCGCGTCGCGACTATCGTACCGCCTTTCGCAAGCCTCGCGCGGGTACAGGATAAGATTTCCGCGTTTCGCACGTTGAAAGCTATCGGTGCCCCGCAGCCGCAGACTTTCGTGATTTCGACCGCGGACGATCTACGGGACGTTGCAACCTATCCGATCTTCGTCAAACGACCCGTCAGCACGGCGAGTGCGGGCGTCCGGCGCGCGACGAACGCGCTGGAGCTTGAAGCCGCAGCGCGCGAGTTCGGTCTTGGGCAATCCGAACTGATAGCACAGAGTCAGGCGTACGGGCCCCTCGCGATGGCGCAAGCGGTCGCAGACAGCGGCCGCCTCGTCGCCCATCATGCCTGCCTGCGCTTGCGGGAAGGCGTCGGCGGCGGGGCGGCGCTGAAGGAAAGCGTTGCCTTACCCGGGCTCGCCGACATGCTCACGCGGCTGGTCGCGGCACTCGACTGGCATGGAGCGTTGTCGATGGACCTGATCGTTGCCGATGGCGGGCCCGTCATCATCGACGTCAATCCGCGGCTCGTCGAACCGGCAAGCGCGCTTGCAGCTGGTGTAGATCTCGTTGCCGCCATGCTTGACGTCGCGAGCGACGTGCCGGCCGCGGAGCGGTCGCCCGGCAGAGCGGGTGTGCGCACGCGCCAGACCCTGCTCGCGATCCTCGGGGCGGCCGAACATCACGGCACGAGAGGTGCTGTACTTCGCGAGGCGTGCGATGCCATTTTCGCTCGGGGCGATTATGCGGGCTCGGTCGAGGAACTGACGCCGGTCGCGGGCGATCCCGCCGCGGCGGTCCCTGTCGTCGCGGCGCTCTTTGCGTCAGTGATCCACCCGCCGCTGTGGCGGAAATTTCACACCGGCGCGGTCGGCCCCTACGCGGTCACGCCGGAGGCGTGGGACGAGATTCTGGCGGCAGCAGAGTGATTTCCGCTTTTGGCACGTTTCGACCTATCACCGTACGGTTGCCATGTCGGCAATCAGGTGATGAACGGACATATGGCTGAGACCGGGGAAATGACGTTCTTAATGCCCTGGGGCAACCGCGGGCTCAATTCCGCGATCCCGAAGGAACGCTTGTGGGTCCGTCCACCTGCTTCATGGACGATTTCGAAGCCTGTATCGCGCACCTACGTTTCCCGGTGACGCACCGGCGGGCCATTCGCACCACGAATTTGCTTGAACGCCTGTTTTTCGAGGAACGGCGGCGTCTGAAGATCATCCCGAATGCATTCGGCGAGCGAGCCGTCTTGGAGCTCATGTTTGGCGCGCTCATCCGCGCTGCCGAACGGTGGAAATCGATCAAGGCCACCGAGTTCGAACGCCGTCAGCTCTCGGCTGTCAAAAAGGAACATGATCAGGAATACGAGAATCAGTTGGTCTCGATCGCAAATCTGAGGCTGCATCCCGCAAAATATCCAGCAGTGCTCAGACTTGACCCTTGCCACCTTACCCCTTGACGCAAAAGGGACAGCAATGCTGAATGATTTAGGTCAATGACATTCGCCGGTTTTCATTTTGGAATTCAGAAGCTCGGAGAAGCGAGTTGCTTGAGGGGCTTCGGCTTCTCCATGCAAGAGAGCGGGCGCCTTCGCGTAAATGTACACGCCAAATGATCATTGGACATTCCCGTAGCGCGCCCGTTCTTCCTTTTCGAACCTGATGCGTAGTTTCGAAGAGAACCGTGGCGAAACCTGATTACATTGCTGATCTTGAACGGCGGCACAAAGCTCTGGAAAAGGAGACCGCTGAAGCTTTGACCCGTACGTCATCTGATGATCTGATGATAGCCGACCTCCGGCGCCGCATTTTGCATCTGAGAGACGAACTCGAACGGCTCCATCACCAAGCGGTAAATCACGGACGCCACCACTAACCCCTAGCGTATCCCGATTATGCCAGTGGAGGGATTCGCGTAATAGCGGCTTTCAAAACGCTTTGTCCGAACTATAGCGGTGAGATCGAAAGGAATGATTAGCATGTGCGGAGTGGTTCGGATCAGAGCAGTATTGGTTGCGGTTTGGAACGGAGTCGTTATTCTGCACTTCGTGCGACGGGTGGACTGACCTGCCAAGGAAAATCAAATAGCGAAAAATGAGCGCAGCGCGTGGAGGCGATCCCTGAGCGCGAAGCAGGACTACTAAGGTGATCGGTACTGCTTGCTCTGCCGTGCCAGTTCAGTCGCGACAAGCCCCTGATCCGACTCCATTCTTCACGTCGCTAGAGGGAGGGAGGATAAAATGAGATGGTCTCTGACAGTGATAATAGGCGCGATCTGTGTTGGGAGCTCGTCGGGGCTCGGAGCTGCAAGCCAAACAGACCCAACACCTGCATGGCCGAAAAACTCTCAATTCAATTGCAGTGGTATTCTAGTCCAAGAACAAGGTATATTTCAGTTGAAACCAGATCAAGGGATGCTGCCTTGGTGCGGCGCTGACATTGAGGACAAAGACAAAGGTCGGGTGTTGGCTGTCTGCAAGGTAGGAAGCCGCTGTGAAATTAAAGGCGTCATTAATGGTCACGGAGCTTTTAGCTGGGTCAAAATCACTTCGGTTCGATCGCTGTAAAGAATGGAGTCCACATGCGCGTCCCCGCAATCTCCGGACGAATATGGTCTCGAAGCAGCTGCGTGCTACTACCAACTTGAGCAATCAGCTGTCACGGATGCGGTGGGGACGCCTATCAATCACTATTACCGTCGCAGACCCCCTGGGTACCGGTTGGCTCGAGGGCGAGGTGGATAATTCCATCGCCGCGATGCTCTGGCTGCACCCACGCATTTCCCAATGGCCCCGCGGCGCATCCGCTGGCGTCCCGGCGTCCCGTGCCATAGGCAACGGGACAGGGGACAGGGCATTCGCCCGCGCTGGTCCTGGTTGTTGGTCTGGCAGCCCTCAGCCCTGAATGGGCGGAAGCTGCTCGGTTGCCACCCACGATGCGTGACCATTTGCCCGCACCGGGTAGCTCGCAATGGCGGCACGAAGGATAGACACTCCCACTGCGACACTATTGGCACCGAACGGCGACTTTGCTGTGCCGCGCCGACTTCCGGTGTCGGGTGCTAAACGGACATGCGTCGGACATCCGGGTTCGGCAGAGTCTGACCCGGTACGGAAGTCGATCGCTCGGACTTGTTGCGATGCACAACGGCGTAAGTTCACCGGGTCCTCTGCCGCCAAACGTCTCGCCCTTTTTAGGGAACGCGTTGCGGCGAGCTAGCGCGATGCGGTGACGACCGCCTAGCTCACTGCTCGCTTCCTGCGGAGCGCCAGTACGTCCTCGAATAGCGCATGAGCGGACTTATCGCGGTCGGTAGCGATTGACCTTAAAATTTGACGAAAATTGCTAAGCCGCCACTATCCGGTTTGTGGAATCATGTCCGCTCTGAGCAGGGATCAATAATGAAGCACAGATCGTTCGGTCGTCGTGGCGAACCTCAGCGTCAGCTCTCGCCCTCGGTGGGGGCAATCGAAGCCGTAGCCCAAAGCACGAGGATCGATTCAACCGATCGCTCTGTCGTACGGCGTGTGCTGCTGTCGGAGCAGCCGGAGTTCTCGTCGCTCGACGACGATTTGCGCGAATGGAAACTGGCACGCAAGCAGAACTTCGAGGTCCCATGGCGTCCTCTGTCGCTATTAGCGGTTTTGTTTTTTGGCATCGCCTCCTTTGCATTGCCAGATTCAGTGAATGATATCGTACAATGGCCGCTTTATGCTCTCGCGGCGGCGAGCTTTTATGTAGGCTTTCGCCGCCGCCGCAAGCCAAGATGTGAACTGAGCTAAACTGCTGCGCTGTAGGCTCCTTTTAGAGTGCCCTACCAGGACATCTCCAGTATCCTCAAGACATCGTCCGGACCCCCGATTTTGCGCGGGTTCGTCGCGGTCCAGGGATCGTGCATCACGTGCTCCGCGATAGTGCGAAGTTTTTCGCGCGGCACCTTCACGTCGCGCAGCGTTCGCGGCAGACCGAGATCAGCGATAAGCCGTGCAACGACGTCGGCCGCCTCCGCATCAGGCTCGCCAAGCGCCTCGCTCACGAGCTTCTGGCGGTCGGCGTTCACGGTCTTGTTCCAGCGGAGGACGTGGGGGAGCATGACGCAGGAGGTGAACCCGTGGGGGACACCGGCGGTGCCGCCGAGCACGTGACCGATGGCATGGCTGGCGCCTTTCTGTACGCCGCCCTGCGTACCGACGAGCGACAGCCACGCCCCGATCATGCTGTCGAGCCGCGCGTCGAGGTTGGAGGCATCAGCTTTCGTCCGCCGCAGGCTACGGGCAAGGAGCCGCAGGGCGTGCAGCGACGCGGCGTCGGCAAGGGGTTGACTATTGATCGAGCACAGATCCTCCACCGCATGATCGACCGCCCTGATCCCCGTAGAGAGCCAGAGCTCAGCTGGCGTGTGCACCGTGATTCGCGGGTCGACAATGACCGCGCGCGGCGCCAAATCGGGGTGGGCGTAACCCTCCTTCACTTTGCGGGCGATATCCGTAACGCCGGCGAGGGCCGTGAACTCGGCGCCTGACAGCGTCGTCGGCACGGCCATGACGCGAACTGGGAGAGCCGGCGTCGCGGCCTGCTCGTGTCGTTTGGCGCGCAGAGCATCGAAGCCTTCCGCGGAGAAGATGCCGCGCGCAAGGCATAATTGGGCAACCTTGGCGGCGTCCACGACCGAACCGCCGCCAATCGCGACAAGCAGATCGGCCTTCGCATCGCGGGCGGCGGCTGCGACGCGCGCAACGTCCTCGCGCGGCGAATGGGCTCTGATGCCGTCGGCTAGTCCGGCGAAGAGTTCCCCGAGTGCGCGGCGCAGTGAAGTTTCAAGCGCCGCCGCCACTAACAACGAACTGCTGACGACAGCGAAAATGCGCCGCGCCCCCATGCGATCCACCTCCGTGCGCATCGCCTCCTGCCACGGAATGCCAAAGATAATCCCGTCGGCTCTAGGATAGCGGTAGGTTCCCGTCAGCATCGGACCTCCCCGAAGGCTTGGCACGCGAGCAAGACCCTGCATTACCCATGGATGCTTGGGTGAAACGCAAAATCAGAGCCATTATAACTAACCCGCCCGCGGTGAGGCGCAGCGAAATGAGCCGGTACGACAAGATGATTTCGCTCGCAGCAGGCCTCGAGAATTCGCTTGCGCGTTTGACGCGCGAGCAACGCGTCCATGCAAGCAAAACTGTTGCAGTCAGGCACCGCGATTTGGAGGGGATGATGCACGACATCGCCGATGAACATCGCACTCTCGCCACAGCTCTCGACGCGCAACAGACTGTGGCCCGGCGAATGGCCGGGCGCAGGCTCAATCGTTAGGTTGTCGTCGATTGGATGAATTCCGTCGACCATCAGGGCAAGCTTGGCCTCGACCACCGGCAACACACTATCCTCAAAGGTGGCGTCCCTTCGCAACCGCTTGCCGTCGGAACGCTGCCGCGGGTCAAAAGCGTCATAATCAGCTTTCGAGAAGAGATACCGTGCGTTGGGGAATGTCGGAATCCATCGACCATTCTCCAGCCTTGTATTCCAGCCAACGTGGTCGATGTGCAAATGAGTGCAGAAGACGAAATTGATGTCCTCAGGATCAGCGCCGGCGGCGCGAAGGTTTTCAAGGTAAAGACCATTGCGCATATCGAACTCCGGAAAATAACTGCGCGGCTTGAAATTGCCGCCACAAGTGTCGACAAGAATTGTGTGATGCGCAGTTCGAATTAGCCAAGACTGAATATGAACGGCTGCGGTTTTGTTCGCGGCATCGTAGAAACGAGGCGCCAGCCAATGCACATTGCTCTGGATGGCCGGTTCTGAGACTTCCGGCAGCAAGGATTTGATCGGCACCTGTGGCATGGTGAAGTCCTCCACACGAGTGACTTGGAGTTCCCCGATCCGGAAGGTCGTCATGGGTTTTCCCTGCCAAATCATGCACTGGTCTTTGCTGAGGCCCTAACCGGCGGCTTGGCGACGGAGCATCGCTATCACACCTTAGGCGCGCTTACTTTCGAGCGCAGCGCCAGCGTCCCATGTCCGAATCCGGTGATAGCAGACATGGCAACGGACATGCCAAGAATGACGTTGATGACCCGTAGCTGCCATTTCACTTCCAAATCGGCTGCGATGCACAAGGCTGCTGTGAAGATTGGGGACAGTTTTAATATTCCATGCGAGGATGTGTGGCACGTCATGTGTCTTATGTGTCGGCCGGATATAAAGAATCTTTATTTGGGTAATTGGCTGTTTTATGGATTTGGAGAATATCTTTTTGATGCAGATCAAGGCGAATCGCGCGGGAAGGAGCTCGCCATATGGCGTCTTCTTCGCGCCACTTTGAAGCGAAATGGGGGAGTTACCATGACGATACAATCCGATCGTCCTCCCATCTTCGGGATGAACTGCACTCAATGCGGGGATCTACTGATTGCCCCTGAATGGTCGGAATACGAAGACGAGCGGCACATCCTTAATCTTTGGTCCTGCACAAACTGCGGCTATCACTTCGAAACCGAGACGCTTTTGCCTGCCGCCAAGGCGATGAATGACGCGGCGACAATGAAAGCGTTCTTCCCGTCGCTGTTAGTCTGAGGGAAGCAGCGCTTACATTCGGACGTGGGTGAGGTGGCAGTGCCGCCCAAGGTGGGCTCAAGCAGCACCAGCCTGCTCACGCGACCCTTAAGCCGCGCCGCTGCCTTCACGGCGACAGAGCCGCCAAACGAATGACCGACCAGATAGATGTCGTCGGCGCCGGCCGGTAGCGCCGCTTCGACCAGTCGCGCCTGGTCGTCTAGCGTTTGGCGTTTTTCGTTCGGCCAAGGCGGCGTCTTACCGTAGCCGTACAAGTTCACAGCGCGCACTCGAAACTGATCCTTGAGGTCGTCCATAAGACGGCGCCATTGCCGCGCGCCCGCGACGCTGGAGTGCACCAGCATGACCACCGGGCCGGAGGAGCCCGCTTCGAGGAAGTCGACTTTTACGGTCAGCCCGTCCATGCTGAAGGTGTGCGCCTTACCTCGGTCTCACGCGGAACTTATATCACGTTTCACATTGATTTTCTCGCGTTGGCTATGCGCCTGTTCCTTGCTTGATTGCGATGTTATGTTGCGCTTGCTAACTGCGATCGTTGGCGGGCTCTGAGGTGCGATCTCCGTGCAGCAGACTTTTAAGGCGCTTGAGCAGCAAAGTTGGAACGAGCGTGCCGCAACCTACGACGCTGTTTCCTCGCGAATTACCAATTTCGGCATTGCCCCGCTCCTAGATGTGGCAGGTGTCGGCCCCGGGCAAAAACTCCTCGATGTCTGCTGTGGGACGGGGCTTGTAGCAGTTCGTGCGTTGGATCGAGGAGCAGACGTGGTTGGCATCGACATATCCGAAGAGATGGTAGCTGCGGCAACTGCGAAGCGGCTAAGAGCCACTTTTCGCACTGGTGATGCCGAAGCGCTTCCGTTTCCCGATGCGGTGTTTGATCGGGTGATCTGCAATTTCGGCCTCTTTCACGTTGCCGAACCGGATCGGGCAATCGCCGAGGCGGCGCGCGTACTCAGGCACGGCGGTCGGTACGCCTTCACCACTTGGTGCGGGCCGGAGGTCTCGCCGCTGTTCCGCATCATCCCTGCTGCCATTCAGGCGTACGGGGTTATGGATGTCGGCCTTCCTCCCGGACCCCCGCCGTTCCGTCTGGCTGATCGCGCGGAAAGCACCAGAGTGATGATGGCAAACCGCTTTATGGACGTCGTCACAAGTAACATGACGGCGTTCCTCGAGTGGCCTCTTGCATCGGTCATCGAGTTCATCGAACAGGGAACAGTGCGTGCTGCAGTAATTCTACGCGCGCAGCGGCCTGAGGCACGCGCCCTGATCGACTCGGACATCAAGGCCAAGCTTGCGCCCTATGCCGTAGACGGCGTGTTGCGCCTCCCGATGCCGGCGATCGTTGTCAGCGGCACGCGAACATAGAAGCGTTTCGGTTTTCACTGCGCGCATTATTTACTGCAGTGCAAAAAGTGACGCGAATGACAAAACGTCGACCGGCCATGTCTGCTGTTATGTCGG
>DASPWJ010000103.1:0-3411 GCA_035621895.1 Burkholderiaceae bacterium
AGTGGCGGCGCTAAATAAGACCCAAGGTTCAACCGACACCGAAAAGTTGATTTCCGCCATGGAGGGCATGTCGTTTGATTCGCCCAAGGGCAAGGTGATGTTCCGCAAGGAAGACCATCAGTTGCTTCAGCCGATGTACGCGTTCAAGGTCAAAGTGGATCCCAATGTGCAATGGGCAATTCCAGAACTTGTGCGCGAGATCTCGGTTGACGAGATCAAGCTGCCTATCCGCAATACAGCTGCTAAATAAGGCGTGAGTCCGCCCGACGGGGACGCCAAAGTGACGGATGGTGCCCCGGTCCTAGCGACTCGCGACCTGACGATCCGCTTTGGCGGCCATATCGCGGTCAACGGGGTAACCTGCGCCTTCTCGCAGGGCACCTTGACCGCGATCGTCGGGCCAAACGGCGCGGGAAAAACAACCTACTTCAACCTGATCTCCGGGCAGCTGCGGCCCACGAGCGGCACTGTCTCCTTGCTTGGCAGAGACATTACAAACTTGGGCGCGCCGCAGCGAACGCGCCTAGGTCTCGGACGCGCATTTCAGCTCACCAATCTGTACCCCAATCTTAGCGTTCTGGAGAACGTGCGCCTGGCCGTGCAGTCGGTGGCAGGAATCCGGTACAACATCTGGAGCGTAGCCGGGCATGACACTCGCGTCGCAAGGGAGGCCCACCGCTGTCTAGAGCGCGTCCGGCTTGACGCCCACGCCAACTTGCCGACGGCAGCGCTCGCGCACGGGGATCAGCGCAAGCTCGAAGTAGCCATCTTGCTGGCGCTCCGGCCCCAAGTCTTCATGTTCGATGAACCCACGGCCGGAATGAGCATCGACGAGGTGCCGATCATCTTGGATCTCATCGAGGAGATTAAGCGGGAAAAAAACAAGACGATCCTGCTGGTCGAGCACAAGATGGATGTTGTGCAGCGGCTTGCCGACCGGATCATCGTGTTGCAGGACGGCACTCTGATTGCCGACGGCGCACCAGCCGAGGTTGTGGCATTACCAGTCGTGCAGCAGGCGTACCTGGGTCTGCCTGCGGCCACTGAACGGCAGGCGGAGACCAGCCATGGCTGAGGCGAACGATGTGCTGCTGCGCCTTACCGATGTATACACGGACATCGGCCGTTATCAGATTTTGCATGGCGTAAAT
Organism: Burkholderiaceae bacterium; assembly: GCA_035621895.1. Classification (GTDB taxonomy): domain Bacteria; phylum Pseudomonadota; class Gammaproteobacteria; order Burkholderiales; family Burkholderiaceae_F; genus GJ-E10. The sequence continues at coordinate 1,152 of DASPWJ010000103.1, forward strand.
CTCACCGTGCGACGCGGCCGAGTGACCATGCTGTTGGGGCGCAACGGCGTGGGAAAGACGACGACTTTGCGCACCATCATGGGCCTTTGGAAGGCGCGCAAGGGCGAGATCGTGTTCGACGGTCAGTCGATAGTTGGTAAAGCCACGCCCGACATAGCCCAGCTAGGAATCGCGTACGTGCCGGAGAACATGGGAATTTTTGGCAAGCTCACGGTGCGCGAAAATCTGCTGCTCGCAACCGGACCAAAGGGCTTTGCGCAGGAGCGGCTGGATCGGGTCTTCGATTGCTTTCCCGCGTTGAAATTAAAGTGGGATGCGGCGGCCGGCCTGCTGTCGGGCGGACAAAAGCAGATGCTGGCCATTGGGCGGGCGATCATGGAGCAACGACGACTACTCGTGGTCGACGAACCGACTAAGGGCCTCTCACCAGCGGTGGTCGAACATTTCATTGCAGCCCTGCTCGCGCTCAAATCCGAGCAAACGACCTTACTGCTGGTCGAGCAAAACTTCCGCGTAGCGCAGGTTATGGGCGACGAAGTCGCAGTTATGGATCAGGGCCGGATCATCCACACCGGCAGCATGTCGGAGCTAGACAAGGACCAAGCGCTGCAGCAACGCTTGTTGGGCCTAAGCCTGGGAGTGGGTGCATGAATCGTGAATGGCGTGACCGCTTGCAACGATGGGCGCCATATGCCGTAACGCCCACTCTAATTTTGGTCGTACTGCCCGCCATGGGGGTCGGACCATGGCTGACGCTGACGGTAGCCGGTCTCACGATGGGGGTGATGTTATTTCTCATGGCCTCTGGCCTGACCTTGATCTTTGGCCTGATGGACGTACTGAACTTCGCGCACGCCGCCTTTATCACGACGGGCGCATATGTAGCCGTCACGGCCGTGGGGTGGGTTGCTGGCTGGACGAGCGAGGTCTCGCTGGCGCTGAATCTGGCGGCGATGCTGCTCGCCCTGGTGTGTGCGGCAGCAGCCAGTGGCGCGCTGGGGTTTGTTTTCGAACAGATCATTATTCGGCGGGTGTATGGCGCACCGCTGCTCCAGATCCTGATAACGATGGGCGCACTCATCGTCATCGAACAAATGGTTGTTGTGCTTTGGGGCCCCGACGCTTTGCCGCTGCCCAAGCCAGCGGCGTTGCGCGGTAGCGTGATCGTTGGCTCCTCTCCCATCGAAACGTACCGCTTGGTCGCATTGTGTGTCGGTTTGATCGTTGCCGTTGCAATGCAACTCGTGCTAACGCGCACTCGCATTGGGTTGCTAGTTCGCGCTGGCGTTGAAGATCGAGAGATGGTCGAGTCGCTTGGCTACCACATTCGGCGACTATTTATCGGGGTGTTTGTTGCCGGCACGGCGTTGGCGGGCATGGGCGGCATGATGTGGGCGCAATACCAAACATTAGTTAGCAGTCAGATCGGCGATTCCATGACCGTGCTGGTGTTCATCATTCTCATCATCGGTGGACTTGGCTCGGTCGGAGGATGTTTCATCGGCGCGATTCTCGTTGGCTTGACCAGCAACTACGTCGAGTTTCTTAGCCCCAAGCTTGCACTCGGCTCTAACATCCTGCTGATGGTGCTGATTTTGATGTGGCGGCCCCGTGGCTTGTTTCCGCTTGCCGAACACTGAAACGGCGATGGAAAAATTCTCGCGCGCGAGCGCCGAAGACGTTGCCCTCGTGCGCGCAGTAAACGCGCGAGTGCCTCGGGAGCGCACAAAATGAGCCGTCTTAGTGCCCCACGTGCCGGGCCGCTAAATTGGCTGCTTTCGGAGGACCCGCCAGGCGGCCGGCTCCTTAACGCGATCTTGCTGCTGATGCTGCTAGCGCTGGTGCTCGCACCGTTTCTTTTCCCCGGTGCGAAGGCCATTGGAGTTGCTTCTCGGATCTGCATCTTTGTAATTCTCGTTGCCAGCTATGACCTCATGCTCGGCTACACGGGCATCGTCTCGTTTGCCCATGTGATGGTCTTTGGCTTTGGCGCTTACGGTGTTGGCATCTTGCTCGCCAAGGGGTGGGTTGGCTGGGGAGCCGTTTTGCTTGGCACCGCCTCTGGCGTCGTCTTGGCCGCGGTTATTGCTGTTGTCATAGGCGCGCTTAGCCTGCGCGTGCAAGCGATTTTTTTTGCAATGATCACGTTGGCAGTCGCAAGCTTCGGGCAGATCGTTGCCGAACAGTGGCGCGACCTCACGGGTGGGGAAGACGGTCTGACGTTTTCGGTGCCAGAAGTCTTGCGGCCTTCATTTCACCT
>DASPWJ010000104.1:0-5103 GCA_035621895.1 Burkholderiaceae bacterium
CAGGACTATCGCGACCTCGGTCGTGCACTGGCGCAATGACTGATCGAGGGTGCTCGTAGCGCTTCGACATCGTTCGCATCAATTGAAGATTGTAGTGCACTGAAGCCGTGACCCATGCGATGACCTTGGTGCCACACGACAGTTCACCGCGCGCCGCTAGCGTGGTGCCGTCGACGGCCATGTACGGCGTCCCTGCGTGCGGTCGGACGGAACTGGCCCGCATTTTCTCGCTGCGCGGCGAGGCAAGGAGAACATCCATCGAGGCGGCCTGTCTCTTCGAATCCAGGTTGAGGGCGCAAGCTGGATCTTTCGACCCACCGGGCCTAATGGGAAACGCCGTAATCCCGAGTCATTCGATGACTTGTCGCTGATCAGAGGGACCGGTGGAGAAGATCCCAGACCGGTCACCAACTTTGGCAGAGCAAGTGTCCTTGTAGTCGTAAGTCCGGCGCTTGGCCAGGGGCGGCAGCTGCGCCCCGCTTCGCGGTGATAGGCCGCTTGTTCTGCACGTTCTTGCGGCTCAGGACCTCATCGACGAAGTGCCCGTAAGACTCGAAGTCGGCGAAAGTCGCCCTTCCGCAAAGAGCAGCGCACGGCCGATCGCGCGCTTCCGATATCCATGCGGGCTCTTTACTGAGCCCGCCGCGGTAAACCCTCAGAAGGTGAAACGACCGCCGATCGTCGGAGCAAGGTTGTTGTTGTAGTTATAACGCACGCCAGGGCCGTGCGGAATGGCGACAGCCAGACCGCCGCTGACGATCGAGTATGCAACTCCGGCATAACAGTCAAAACGCTTGGTGAAGTAATGATCGGTATAGAGCGAAACTTCGTTGAGGTCGCCCGAGCAGGAACTGCGGTAACCCGCGGTGGCCGAGCAGGTCGACGGAAGACGAAAGTCGTTCTGGTGCTCAAGATAGTAGGACAGCGTGACGTCGGTTTTGTTGTTGTAAGCGTATTTCACGCCCGTCCAGAAGACCTGCACGATCTTTGGAGAATCAAGATTGTTGTCTTCGACACCGCTCAAGAGATAACCGCCCTGCGCGCTGGCGCCAACGCCCAACGGGTTCGCCGGGTTGGTCTGCCGGATGTGTTCGAAGCCGGCATAGACCTTGTACCGGTCCCATCTGTATTTGGCCGCGATCATAATCGCGGTGTTGTCGGTCACGATGCCATATTCCGTGTTGGTCGTTCCAATTACATTGGCGCCGGTGATGGGGTTTGTATTGATGCTGTTGAGAGTCGACTGATATGGTTGCGTCAGACTCTCGGGTCCCAGCAAGGGATTGACCACGCTGATCGCTTGTTTGACTTGTTGGAAGACGAGGTCGGCGGAAAGATTGCCGTAGTCTCCGCCGAGGTCGAATCCATCAGCCCAGTTATGCGACGCTTCTGGCGTACAAGTGGCGGCAGTCCAGCCTGCGGCGGCGGAGTAGCAGCCCCCTTGACCGTCGACGAATTTATACATCGCGCCGAAATGGATCGGACCCTTGGCGACGCGATATTTCATGGCGTAATCCCAACGGGTGTCCTGGGTGTCGCCGCCGCCAGCCATCAGGCCGTTATAGCCAATAAACGAAAAGGCATAGGCACCACCGGCCGGATCGTAGGCGAGCATCGCATCGGTACCGAGAGCGCGCTGACGACCGAAGGTCAACGTGCCGAAATGCACGGACGATACACCGCCATAGAACTCATCATTGAAGGTTTGGCCCGCGCGTGCGCCGTCACCGGTGATCGAATAGCTGCCCCTCGGTAGGCCGGCGTTGGTGGTGTTGGTGGCGGCCATGTTGGCGAGCTGGCCGGACTGCGGATTGATGCCGGTCGAAGCATTGAACACGACGTTCCAGTCGTGCATGAACTCTTCTTTGGCCTTGATGCCCAGACCTGTCTGCGACAGGTTGTTCGGTGCAATGACGAATTGAGCGTGCGCACCGTTGCGGTTGACCAGCGATTCGCCTTCATAGTTATAGCCATTTTCCGGCAAACCATGGCTGACCCAGCCCACGCCGACGTCATACACGCCGTAGAGGGTGATGCCGTGCCAGGTCAGTGAGCAATCGGTGGCGAAAAACTCCTCGGCGCTGGTGCACCCTTTGGCGCTGGATTGAGTTGTCGGGCCCGTATCGTAGGTTGGCAGATCGGCGGCGTGCGCCGCATGATTCACAACGAAAGTTGAAGCAAGCGCTGCAAGGGCGCGCCAGCAGACAGATCGCATTGCAGTCTCCCCCGAAAGAAGGCGTCGCAACAGCGAAATAGTCCGACTGATAGAACGATCGCTATGGTCTATCGAGCCGCGCTGCCGGAAGCTCGTTATATTTATCCATATATAACACAGCCAGAGCGCAAAGCAAAGCGCAAAGTCCCGATTGGGGGACGAGTTACCGGATAGTGGAGATGATTTACAACAATATGCCCGCCGCGAACCAACGCCGAGGGGGCAAACCGGGTTGTCCACGGCGCATCGTTTCAGCGCGAGGCGCACCGCACCTTTTTTGAAACGACGTTCTGCAAAACCGTTCTGTCCAATGTCGATCGGCCAGAACGCGCTTCAGGCGCGCTTTTTCGTCCTGCAATTGCTTGCGTTCGCGTATCTGGTCCGGCTGCAAGGCTGCGTGCTGCTTCTTCCAGTGGCAAGCCATCTGCTCAGATATTCCTATGCGGCGAATGACGTCTGCCACCAGCTTGCCAAGTTCGACGTGCTTGAGCACCGCCACCATTTGCTCGACAGAAAATCGCTTCTTCTTCAGGCCAAACTCCTCTTTCCCGTGAGGCGGTTTTTGCGAAAAACTCACATAGCGTTTGGTCCGAGATTTCTAAACCGGATCATCCCGTCGACCCGTTCCACATAGAGTTGAATTGCTTGGAGTCCAGGCCGCGCGAAGATTCCAATGCCCAAGAACTTCTCTGCGCTGGGGCGTGCCTTTGGGAGCAAACAATGTTGGGGGCGAAACGGGACGTCCCGGCGTTCATTCAGTACAAGGGCTGCCAAGCAGTCAGGAGCGTGCCTTCACGCGGGTTCTTGCGGGCAAGCCGCAGTCAATCGCCGCTGAATTTTTGCGGAAGGTTTCGGAGCGCTGCGGCGGGCGCAGGCCTTGACAGCCCTTGAGGGCGCCAATAAGAGCCAACACCTATCGAGATGTCCGCCCGCATGTTCTGGGATGTGTCTACATCGTGTAAAGGGTAGCGTCGCACAAGTCTGACTTGGAGCCTTCTGCCCCGGCTACCAAGTCCCTCTGTCGCGTTCCTTTGCCCACCCTGACCTTCAGCGCGGTAGTGCGTGGGACCGACGGTGCTGATGCTGCAAAGGATTCCAACCGCGCTGGCTGGTTTGGCGGATGCTTCGTCAAACGCGGAGCATCGCCGTTCGCACATCACGGGCAATGCAAAGACACAACTGAGCCGAACCCGGCTTCGGCCGGGGCGAAAGCTTGACGCTGCTGGCCGTCACCGCAGTTATAAGTCGCCGTGTACGTCTTCGGTCGACCAGGAAAGGGGTCGCCGATACGGTGAAAGTCAACCCGGTAGCTGCAATTTGCTTGCCCGTTGCACTGCTGGGCAATATCGGCCGTGGCGTTGTTGGTTGCCGTGTTAGCGTTCACGTTCATTCCGTAGGCAGCGCTCGTCACATTGATGACGCCGCGCCCCTCAGCAACCGGACAACTCAAAGACACGATAGAGCCGAATCCGGCCTCCGCCGGCGCAGAAGCCTGCCGTTGCTGGCCATCCGCGCAGCTGTACGTCACGTTGTAAGCCTTTTGCCGACCGGGGAAGGGATCGCCAATGCGGTGAAAATCCACACGATAGTCGCAATTCGACTTTCCATTACAGCTCTGCGCAATGTCCCCGGTGACATTGCCGGTGGCAGTTTGCGCATTTACATTGAGCCCGTACGAGGCGCTTACCACCGTGATGCCGGCGCCTGACTGGGCGGTTTTTGGGGCAGCGCCTGGCGCTTTACCGGTCGGCGCTGCGGCCTGCGGGCTGGCGGACTTGGCGGTCGGTGCGGCTGGTTGGGCGGCGGGCGCCTTGACAGTTGGCGCCGCTACAGGCTGCTCGGCCAAGTTCGCGCTTGCGGGCTGTCCCACGGCAAGCGTCGCAAGCTTCTTTTGATCATTGACTGTAACCTTCTCGAGTTTGCCGGTCGTGTTGTCGCGCAGCGTCACGATGCCGGTGGCTTTATCGATCGAGACGATCGTGCAACAGGGGGGCGCTGCGAAGACCTGCAACGCGGGAAGTGCGATGCATAGACCTAGAGCGATCAGCGCACCAAAGGATCGCAAATCGATCATCGCTTGGCTCATGGCGCGGTCTCCTTTGTTATCCGCGGTAGCGCGCGGCGCACCGCGGGCGCGGCTTATTTTGGGACAACGTTACGCCGCTTCCTGATCGCACGTCAACGACGACGAATCGGAACGAGCAATATCGGCAAGACGCCAGCAACCGCGCCGAAAACCGTAACCCAGACCCCTAGTTGCCACAAAACCAGGTTGGGTTTACGTAGCTAAAGCACGCTGACAGGGCGTCGGAGTTCTGCGCAGTTCGAGAAGACCGCGAGAAAAGACCGTTTGTCGCAGAGGGAATTTAAGTCCGTCAAATTGTGGCGACGTACCTCGCCGAAAACTGTCGAGCAAAGAATGACGAGCTCGCGCGAACCGACGCCGTCGAACCGGCATTTAAAGCAATTTCGTCCCGATAAGTAATTGGCTAGACGCAGCAGTTGATTGTGTACATGTCTTGCACGCATGAGAAGTACCCCCCGTGCGGCGGTGCCTCGCTTTCATGGAGCAGTCGCACCAGCAATGGAAGGGGAGATCGGAAATGCAGCCTGTATGCCATCCGCTTTAACCACGTCGATCATTGCGGGAACTTTGCGCGGAAAGCGGACGGTAAAGCGTGTGTGTCCATTTCCAGATTCCGCGGTGACCGTGCCGCCGTGCATCTCCATAATTGATTTAGTGATCGCGAGACCCAAGCCTACGTTTACCGTCTCCCCCTCCCGGCGTGACGCGTCCACCCGGTAGAGGCGATCAAAAATCTTGGGTAAGTGCTCGCTGGAGATTTCCGGTCCCGGGTTCATAACGGAGACCGAGACAAATTCCTCGT
>DASPWJ010000105.1:0-2421 GCA_035621895.1 Burkholderiaceae bacterium
GCCCTTGGAAATGGGCCGGTAGCGCCTATCATTGACCGTTTGCAGCACCTGTTGGTGGTGCGCTCGGCAAAATCGGGCGAGCCTTGAGGTCGAAATGACGAATATGGCAACTGTTACTGAGACGGGAGCGGCGGCGACGGCCGGACGATCAGCGCCACGTCAGTGGGTGGCACGCGAGGAGCGTGCACTAGATGTGTCGGTGGTCATCCCCGTTTATAACGAGGCGGAGAATCTTCGAGAGCTTGTGGACCGCGTCGGAAAGGCGCTGGGGCCTACTGGGCGCTCCTTCGAGCTGATTTTGGTCGACGATGGCTCGAGCGACGGTTCCGCCGAAATTCTTCGGTCCCTGTCGGCGTCGCAGCCTTGGCTGCGACCGTTAGTGTTGATTCGCAATTATGGCCAGTCGACGGCGCTGCAGGCCGGGTTCGATCATGCCTTAGGTGAATTTATTGTGACGCTCGACGGGGACTTGCAGAACGATCCCATCGAAATCCCGCGCCTGCTTGCGCTGATGGACCAGCGGCCCGAGATCGATGTGATTTCGGGCTGGCGTAAACAGCGCCAGGATCGAACCTGGTCCCGCAAGCTGCCTTCCTGGATCGCTAACCGTCTGATCTCTTCGGTCACCGGGGTGCGGCTGCATGACTATGGCTGTGCGCTCAAAATCTACCGACGCGCAATTCTCGAGAACGTGCGTCTCTATGGGGAGACGCACCGCTTCATTGCGGCGCTTGCGGTGGAGGCGGGCGCGCGCATGATTGAGGTGCCGGTGTTGCACCATCCGCGCACGCGCGGCAAGTCCAAGTACGGCATCGACCGCGTATTTCGCGTGCTGCTCGATCTGCTATGGATCAAGTTCTCAATGCGGTTTTTGCATCGGCCCTTGCATGCTTTTGGCGGGGTCGGCTTCGTCTTCATTGGAGTTGGCGGCGCCGCTCTTATGTATCTGGCGCTGGAAAAGCTGGTCTTCGGACACGACATCGGCGGACGCCCCTTGCTGCTACTGGGCGTCTTGCTGACGTTGATCGGCGTGCAGCTGCTGGCAACCGGTGTGCTGGGCGAACTGCTCACGCGCATCTACCACGAGCCCCAGGGCCGGCGCCAATACGTTTTGCGCCACAATGAGGGTGGCCGGCCCATCACGCGCTGATGCCATCTTTGCTTGCCTCCCGGTACCTGCGACTGGCGCTGCGTCTGGCTGCCGCCGTCGCATTAATGAGCGCTGCCATATGGTTTGTCGGTCCTGACCGGCTGCGCCGGCAGCTGGCCCACGTCGATCCCTTTTGGCTGGGTTGCGCGGTGATCGTTATGGCGGCCTCGCAGTGGGTTTCGGTGATTCGCTGGGAGACGATCGCGCGCATTTTTGGCCTGCGCGTGCGCATGCGCACGCTGGCACTGGCCTATGCACAGGGCATGACGATCAATGTGTTGCTGCCAGGCGCAACGCTGGGCGGCGACGCTCTTCGCAGCGTGCGGCTGCAAGGCTTGGGCAATCCGCTGGGAGTGTCGGCGCTTACCGTACTGCTCGATCGACTCAGCGGTCTGTGGATACTGTGCGCGCTCTCGCTTTTTAGTGGTCTTGGCCTGGGCCTAGCGCTGCATTTGGGTGCAGGCACGGGCAACGACGCACTGTCACTTGGCCTGCCGGCGTCGGCTGCATTTTTGGCGTCCACTCCGCTATTTTTGTTATATCTGCTTGCTTTGGCGCTGTTTTGCTCGATCCCTTGGCTGCCCCTGCGGGCGCGCAAGCAAACGCCGGTGCGTGCCGCTGCGGCCAGCGGCAGCACGCCATTGGCGGTGCGTTGGTGGAACCGCCTTTGCGACCTGCATGATCTGGCATTGGCCCAACGGGCGCCGCTTGGCCGTTCCCTATGGAGTTCACTGCTCGTCCAGGTGCTCTGCGCTCTGACGCTGTGGCTGTGCGCGACGGCGGCAGGCGGATCTGCGGGATACTGGCAGGTGCAAGCGGTCGCCGCACCGGTCTTTCTGGCCGGCGCGTTGCCGCTAAGCTACGGAGGTTTTGGGGCCCGCGAGCTCGTGGCCCTTGCGGCATTTCCCTTGGTCGGATTGCCTGCGGATCTAGGCCTGGCGGCGAGCGCGTTGTACGGCATCGTGGGCGTTGTTCTCGGTTTGGCTGCCTCGCCGTCATTGGCGGTGGCTCCGACGCGCTCCTCGGGTGACTGAACGTGCAAGTCGTGGTCACTGGTGCAAGCAGTCCGCTAGGCCAAGCGACGCTGCAGGCGATTGCCGCGCGCGGCGTACTTGCGAGGGACGCGGGCCACCCGATACCGGTTCGGCGCATCATCGCCGTAGATCGCACCCAGCCAGCCGCACTGTTTCTTGACAGCCGGATCGAGTACGTCCGAGGAGACTACGAACAGCCGCGATTTCTTGCGCGCATGATGGGAACGGCGACCGACA
>DASPWJ010000106.1:0-9458 GCA_035621895.1 Burkholderiaceae bacterium
GGGTTGGCACAGCGCTTGCGTAGCTAATGGCTGCGAACCGCCATTTGCCGACGAGACGCCCAAGACGAAGACCGATAGTGGCACCTGAGGCTGTATCGAGGTCGCGAAAAGGAAATGCAAGACCAACCGATAGGAACTGCAAGCTAACGGAGAAATGAGACTATGGCTGCACTCAGACAAATCGCCTTTTACGGCAAGGGCGGGATCGGCAAATCGACGACCTCGCAAAACACCCTGGCCGCACTGGCCGAGATCGGACAAAAAATCCTGATCGTCGGCTGCGACCCCAAGGCCGACTCTACACGCCTTATTTTGCACGCAAAGGCACAAGACACGATCCTTTCGCTCGCCGCCGAAGCCGGATCGGTCGAGGACCTAGAGCTCGAGGACGTGATGAAGGTCGGCTACCGCGATATCCGCTGCGTCGAGTCGGGGGGACCCGAACCCGGAGTGGGCTGCGCGGGGCGCGGGGTGATTACCTCGATCAATTTTCTGGAGGAAAACGGTGCCTACGAGGGCGTGGACTATGTCTCCTATGACGTGCTCGGTGACGTCGTTTGCGGAGGCTTTGCGATGCCCATCCGCGAGAACAAAGCGCAAGAAATCTACATCGTGATGTCCGGCGAGATGATGGCGATGTACGCGGCCAACAACATCTCCAAGGGCATTTTGAAGTACGCCAACTCGGGCGGCGTGCGCTTAGGGGGGCTCGTCTGCAACGAGCGCCAGACCGACAAGGAACTGGAGTTAGCGGACGCGCTGGCCAAGAAGCTGGGCACAAGGCTCATTCATTTTGTTCCGCGCGACAACATCGTGCAGCACGCCGAGCTGCGCCGCATGACGGTGATGGAGTACGCACCCGATTCGAAGCAGGCCGACGAATATCGCCAGCTTGCTCGCAAGGTCCACGAGAACGCGGGCAAGGGCGTGATTCCTACGCCGATTTCGATGGATGAGCTCGAAGACCTGCTCATGCAACACGGAATCATGAAGGCAATTGACGAGAGCCAGGTCGGCAAGACTGCAGCTGAGCTCGCTGCGGCGTAGGGCGCACAAAACCAGCGCTGATGTGAGCTAAGCGTCGAGGGCCGGATTAAAGCGTGCCAGCGCTCCGGCCTTCCTCCCTGAGCTTACGAACATGGACACCCACGGTATTCACCCCATCGGAGCGTAGCGATGAGCATCACGTTTGAAGAGAAAAAAGCGGCGACCAGGGCCCTCATCGAGGAGGTCCTGAAGTCCTACCCGGAGAAGACGGCCAAAAAGCGCGCCAAGCATCTGGGCACTTTTGAGGACGGAAAGCCTGATTGCGGCGTCAAATCCAACATCAAATCGCTGCCGGGCGTCATGACGATCCGCGGCTGCGCCTACGCGGGCTCCAAGGGTGTCGTCTGGGGGCCGATCAAGGACATGATCCACATTTCGCACGGCCCCGTGGGCTGCGGCCAGTATTCCTGGGCCTCGCGGCGCAACTATTACATCGGCACGACGGGTGTGGATACGTTTGGCACGATGCAGTTCACGTCCGATTTTCAGGAGAAAGACATCGTCTTTGGGGGCGATAAAAAGCTCGAAAAGATCATCGACGAAATTCAGGAGCTCTTCCCGCTGAACAAGGGTATTACGGTGCAGTCCGAGTGCCCGATCGGTCTGATTGGCGATGACATCGAGGCCGTATCGAAGAAAAAATCCAAGCAATACGAAGGCAAACACATCATTCCCGTGCGCTGCGAAGGCTTTCGGGGCGTGTCGCAGTCCCTTGGCCACCACATTGCCAACGACGCGGTGCGCGACTGGGTGTTTGAGAAGTCCGACGGTAAGCACCCCGGCTTTGCCTCCACGCCCTACGACGTAGCGATCATCGGCGACTACAACATCGGCGGCGACGCCTGGAGCTCGCGAATTTTGTTGGAAGAGATGGGACTACGCGTAATCGCGCAGTGGTCGGGCGATGGCACGATCGCCGAGCTCGAAAACACGCCCAAGGCCAAGCTCAACATCCTGCACTGCTACCGCTCGATGAACTACATCTCGCGGCACATGGAAGAAAAATATGGCATTCCCTGGGTGGAGTACAACTTCTTTGGGCCCAGCCAGATTGAAAAAAGCCTGCGCGAGATCGCAAGCCACTTCGACGACACGATTCGCGCGGGGGCCGAGAGCGTGATCGCCAAATACAAGGCGCTGTCCGATGCGGTCATCGCCAAGTACAAGCCGCGCCTTGCCGGCAAGAAAGTGATGCTTTTCGTTGGTGGCTTGCGTCCGCGCCACGTGATCGGTGCCTACGAGGACCTGGGCATGGAAGTAGTGGGCACGGGATACGAGTTCGGGCACAACGACGACTACCAGCGCACGACCCATTACGTAAAAGACGGCACGCTGATTTACGACGACGTGACGGGTTTTGAGTTTGAGCGCTTTGTCGAAAAAGTGCAGCCCGACCTCGTCGGATCCGGGATCAAGGAAAAGTACGTGTTTCAGAAGATGGGCGTGCCCTTTCGCCAGATGCACAGCTGGGACTATTCGGGCCCGTATCACGGGTACGACGGTTTTGCGATCTTTGCGCGGGACATGGATATGGCGATCAACAGCCCCGTGTGGGGTCTGACCAAGGCCCCGTGGAAGTAGGGCCCGATTCGATGCATTCAGCACTTTGAGGAGTTTGCGCCATGCCGCAAAACGCAGAAAAGATTCTTGACCACGCTCCGTTGTTCCGCCAGCCCGAGTACCGGGCCATGTTCGCGAACAAGAAGGCCAACTTCGAGTTCAAGCCCAGCGATGAGGCCATCGAGAAGATCGTCCAATGGACCAAGTCCGAGGATTACAAACAGAAAAACTTTGCTCGCGAGGCTCTGACGATCAACCCCGCCAAGGCCTGCCAGCCGCTTGGCGCCGTCTTCGCGGCCAACGGTTTTGCTAAGACGCTCTCGTTCGTGCACGGCTCGCAAGGGTGCGTCGCGTATTACCGCTCGCATTTCTCGCGCCACTTCAAGGAGCCCACTTCCGCGGTTTCCTCTTCGATGACCGAGGACGCGGCGGTCTTTGGCGGGCTAAACAACATGATCGACGGGCTGGCCAATGCCTACAGCCTATATAAGCCCGAGATGATCGCGGTCTCCACGACCTGCATGGCCGAGGTCATCGGCGATGACCTGGACGCATTTATCAAAAACGCCAAGCAAAAGGGCAGCATCCCGGCCGAGTTCGATGTGCCCTTTGCGCACACACCGGCCTTTGTCGGCAGCCACATCACGGGTTACGACAACACCCTAAAGGGCATGTTGCAGCACTTCTGGGACGGCAAATCCAAGACCGCGCCCGCCCTTGAGCGCAAGCCCACCGAGTCGATCAATTTCATCGGCGGGTTTGACGGCAACGTAGTGGGCAACATCAAAGAGATCCGCCGCATTTTTGATCTCTTCGAAGTCGACTACACGATCGTGTGCGATCCCTCGCAGGCCTGGAATACGCCAACGGATGGCGAGTTTCGCATGTACGACGGAGGCACGACCAAAGAAGAGATCGAGCGCTCGCTACACGCCAAGGCGACGATCGTCTTTCAGGAGTACTGCGTCGAAAAAACCATCAAGTACCTGCAGGAAAAGGGCCAGGAAGTCGTAGTCCTGAATTCGCCCATGGGCGTGCAGGGCACCGATGAACTAGTGCAGACGATTGCGCGCCTAAGTGGCAAGAGCGTACCTGCGGAGCTGGAAAAAGAGCGCGGCCGGCTGGTCGATGCGATCGCTGACAGCCAGGCGCACCTGCACGGCAAGCGCTACGCCTTATACGGCGACCCGGACCTGATGCTGGGCATGACGCGCTATTTACTTGAGCTTGGCGCCGAGCCCGTGCATGTGCTCTCGACCAATGGGGGTGAAGAGTGGGCCAAGAAGGTGCAGGGGCTGCTCGATTCCTCGCCCTTTGGCAAGGGCGGCAAGGTCTACCCCAAGCGCGACTTATGGCACATGCGCTCGCTGCTTTATACCGAGCCGGTCGATTTTCTGATCGGCAACACCTACGGCAAGTACCTGGAGCGCGACTGCAAGGTGCCGCTGGTTCGGATGGGCTTTCCTATCTTCGATCGGCACCATCACCACCGCTTCCCGACCTGGGGATACGAAGGGGGACTACGCGTACTCGTGAGCCTGCTCGACGAATATTTCGAGGCCTTGGACGCGGAAACAAGCGGCATTTCGACCACCGATTATTCCTTTGACATCATCCGCTGAGAACGCCATGGCTCTTGTCACCTTCACTTCCCCCGCCTTGAAAAAAGACATAACGGTCTACGCGACCGCGGGCGACACCCATACGCTGCTCTCCGTTGCCAAGGCGCACAAGATCCCGCTGCACTTTGAGTGCGAGGACGGAAAGTGCGGCTCGTGCGTGGTCGAGGTCACTGTGCTGGGCAACAAGCAGCCCATCGGGGTGAATCTCACCGAAAAAGAAAAGTCCGCCTTGCGCCTTGCCGGCAAGATCACCAAGGAACAGATCGAAGCCGCCGAGACCCGCGATATTCCGCCGCCATATCGCCTCGCATGTCAGTTCATCGTGCGCGACGAGGATATCGTGGTGCGATTCTGACCGCTGGGCGTTAGCGATCGGGTCGCCATCGCCAAAAGGGGAAGATGGACATGAGTGCGCGTCTGTCAGTAAAGATCCATGAGGTCTTCGAGGAGCCCGGTTGCGAGGTCAACCAGGGCAAGGGCGCAGCCCAGCGCAAGGCCGGCTGCACCAAACAGCTTGCGCCCGGCGCAGCGGCAGGCGGCTGCGCTTTTGACGGTGCCAAGATTGCCCTGCAGCCCATCGCCGATGTTGCCCACCTGGTCCACGGGCCCATTGCCTGCGAGGGCAACTCCTGGGACAACCGACATAGCGCGTCCTCTGGGCCGCAGATCTATCGCACGGGCTTTACGACCGATATCGGCGAGCTCGATGTGATCTACGGTGGTGAAAAACGGCTGTTTCGTGCCATTCGCGAGATTATTGAGAAGTACGACCCGCCGGCGGTGTTTGTCTATCAGACGTGTGTCACGGCACTCATTGGTGATGACATCGAAGTGGTGTGCAAACGCGCGAGCGAAAAGTTCGGCAAACCCGTCATTCCCGTGAACGCGCCGGGCTTTGCGGGCCCCAAGAATCTGGGAAACAAGTTGGGCGCCGAGGCGCTTCTGGATTACGTGATCGGCACGCGCGAACCCGAATACACCACCGCTTACGACATCAACATCATTGGTGACTACAACCTGGTGGGCGAGCTCTGGCAGGTCAAGCCGCTGCTCGATGCCCTGGGCATCCGGATTCTCGCGTGCATCTCGGGCGACGGGCGCTATAACGATGTGGCCTGCAGCCATCGTGCGCGCGCGGCGATGATGGTGTGCTCCAAGTCGATGATCAATATCGCGCGCAAGATGCAGGAGCGCTGGGGCATTCCCTATTTTGAGGGCTCGTTTTACGGCATCTCCGACATGAGCGAGGCCTTGCGTCAGATTGCGGAGCTGCTGGTTGCGCGCGGCGCGCCCGAAGACCTTTTGGTGCGCACCGAAATGCTAATCCGCGTTGAGGAAGCGCGTGCCTGGGCCCGCATCGGCGAATACCGCCGGCGCTTGGCGGGCAAGCGCGTGCTGCTGATCACGGGCGGCGTGAAGTCCTGGTCGGTGGTCTCGGCGCTGCAGGAAGCCGGCATGGAGGTCGTGGGCACGAGCGTAAAAAAATCCACCAAGGAGGACAAGGAAAAAATCCGCGAACTCTTTGGCGACGACGCGCACATGATCGAGGACATGAGTCCGCGCGAGATGTACAAGATGCTCAAGGAGGCCCGCGCCGACATCATGCTCTCGGGTGGGCGCTCGCAGTTCGTCGCACTCAAGGCCAAGATGCCTTGGCTCGACATCAATCAGGAGCGCTATTACGGGTACGCGGGTTACGAGGGCATGGTCGAGCTCGTGCGCCAGATCGACAAGGCCTTGTCGAACCCGATGTGGCGCCAGGTGCGCGCTCCCGCACCGTGGGATGCGCCCGCGCGGGCAGAGGTCTGACCATGGTCACGATCGTTGAATCCAAGAAAGCCTGCGCGGTCAACCCGCTGAAGATGAGCCAGCCCTTGGGTGCGTGCTACGCGTTTCTCGGGCTCGATTCCTGCATGCCGGTGATGCACGGCTCGCAGGGCTGCACTTCCTTTGGTCTGGTGCTGCTCGTGCGCCACTTCAAGGAGTCCATCCCCCTGCAGACCACGGCAATGAACGAGGTCACGACGATTTTGGGCGGGATGGAGAATCTCGAGCAGGCGCTCTTAAACATCCGCAAGCGCGCCAATCCGCGCGTGATTGCGATCTGCTCAACGGGCTTAACGGAAACCAAGGGCGACGATGTGGTGGGTTATTTGGAACTGATCCGTCAGCGTCAACCCGAGCTTGCCGACACGGCTATCGTCTACGTCTCAACGCCCGATTTTGTCGGAGCCTTCGAGGACGGGTTTGCACATGCGGTCACAGCGCTTGTGCAGCGCTTTGTCGAGCCGTGCCCGGAAAAAATCGAAAACCAGGTCACCTTGCTGCCCGGCAGCCACCTCACGCCGGGTGACATCGAGGAGCTGGGCGAGATCATCGAGGCCTTTGGTCTGCGGGCCATCGTGCTGCCCGATGTGTCGGGTTCGCTCGATGGCCACATCCCCGAGGACTGGCGCGGCACCACGCTGGGCGGCACGCGCATCGAGGAGTTAGCCCACATTGGGGCTTCGGTCGCGACACTGGCAGTCGGCGAGCAGATGCGATCGGCGGCAATCGAGATTGAAATGCGCACGGGCGTTGCGTATCACCTCTTTGACACGATCACGGGACTTGCAGCGACGGATCGATTGGTGCAGACGCTAGCCCAAATTTCGGGACGCGGCGTGCCGCAGGCTCTGCGACGCCAGCGCAGTCAGTTGCAAGATGCGATGTTAGACGGTCACTTTTACTTGGGCGGGATTCGCGTTGCGCTGGGAGCCGAGCCAGATTTGCTCTACGCGATTGGATCACTGCTGCACGACATGGGCGCTGAGCTCAGCTGCTGTGTGACCACGACAAAATCCCCCGTTCTTGAGCGCGTCCCCGCCCGCGAAGTGCTCATTGGTGACCTCGAAGACCTGGAACGAAGCGCGCTGGGTTGCGATCTGATTGTGACTCACTCGCACGGACGCCAGGTGGCGAGGCGGCTCAACAAACCGCTGATGCGCATCGGCATCCCGATGTTTGATCGCATTGGAGCCGCGCACCGCACGTACGTCGGCTATCGCGGCACGAGAAATCTGATATTTGAGCTGGGCAATCTGATGATCGACCAAATCCCGCACCATGGGCCTGAGAGTTGGCCCTTGCCGCAGGCATCGATCGACGCCGCGCGTGGGCATACCCAAAGCTGCACGAGCGCGAAACCCGAAATTTCCTCCATCGCTCTTGGAGCCTAACCATGAAAGTTGCCTTCAGCACGCAGGACAAGCAACGGGTCGATGCCCACTTCGGCTGGGCCAAGCACTTGGCGGTCTACGACGTCACCGCAGAAGGCTATCGCTACGTCGAGACCTTTGACTTTGGCGCAGAGCTGCAGGAAGACGGCAACGAGGACAAACTCGCTCCGAAGCTTGCGGCCATTGCCGATTGCGCGATCTTGTACGTTGCAGCTATTGGCGGTTCGGCTGCGGCCCGGGTCGTGGCGGTGAAGATCCACCCGATCAAGGTCGCGCAGCCCGAGCCTATTTTAGATATCTTGGAAAAGCTCCAAGAGGTGCTGCGGGGAACGCCTCCGCCGTGGCTGCGCAAGGCCCTGGCCAAGGGTCAGCCGCGCCACACCTCTTTTGACGAGGAGCTCGATGCCCGCGCAGGCATTGCCGATGAGGCCTCCCATGGCTGAGGCAGCCGCGGCCAGCGCCGTTATCCAAACGCCAGCCACCGATAAGGAGCTCATGGATAGCGCCTTCGTGCGCGAGCTTATCAAGCAGCTGCGCGCGCAGGATCTGCACGGCGCCTGGGACGGCAAGAGCGATGAGGCGCTGCTTGCGCCCTTTGTTCTGACGGCCGAGCAGCGCCGCGCGATTCCCCTCATGGGCGACCCCGATCCCGAAACGCTTTGGCGTCTGGAGCTCTTTTACAACGCGGTGGGCTTGGCGGTGGACCGGCAAACCGGCGTCATGGTCACACCGATGATGAAAATGCACCACGAGGGTTTTGGCCGCCTGGTGCTGATTGCCGGGCGCCTGGTGGTGGTCAATAAGAATCTGCGGGATGTGCATCGATTCGGTTTTGCGTCTCTAGCCAAGTTGGCCGAAACCGGCACACGGCTTGTCGAAGACGCGGTCGCAATGATTGGCAAATTTCCCGAAGTCGCACGTTATGGCCAGGAGTAGCAAATGCAAAGTAGCGAAGAGCAAAAGGCCTTGTTAAAGCGCCTGAACGCCCGTGCAACCCAGGCCAAGATGGATCTGCACGATTTATCCGAAGAGCTGCCCACCAACTGGCAGCGCATATTGGAGGTTGCACAAACGGCCTATGACGCGCACGCCGCTCTTGCGCAGGCTCGCAACAAAGAGGCTGGCGGCGCGTGAAGGCGGCCGCGTGGGTATATAAAGGATCGGAGGTATGAGCGTATTTTGCGTGACGTTGCCTAGCGGGCAATCGTGGACTCCGCGCTTTGTCGAGCGCCTGGACGACACCAAGTGCATTGGCTGCGGCCGCTGCTTTAAGGTGTGCGGCCGCGGCGTGCTGGAGCTGATCGGCATTAATGAGGATGGCGAACGTGTGGCCGTTGATCCGGATGGCGATGAGTACGACGAATACGAGAAAAAAGTGATGACGATTGCGCACGGGGAGTTTTGCATCGGATGCATGGCCTGCTCGCGTATCTGCCCAAAGAAGTGCTACACGCACGCAGAAGCACCGATCGAGGCCTGATCATGGAAGCGCCCCTACTCGAATTCTTGCGTCGTCGCTTTGGGCTGGAGCTTGCGCTACGTATTGAAGGGCGCTGGCGCGCAAACTTTGGCTTGGCTCCGGGCGCAGCGGCCTTGCCCGGGGAGCGGCATCACGAATACGACGATCTGTTTGCGTTGCTCACCGAGTACGCGCGCGAGGCAAGCGAAGAGATTCACTCCATGGCGCGCTGGTTGGCCTTTAGCTGCATGGGGGAGAACCACCTGTGGGAAGACTTAGGGCTGCCCGAGCGCCCCGCGCTGACGAGCCTGATCGGCGAATGCTTCCCGCGCTTGCGCCAGCTTAACTCCCAGAACATGCGCTGGAAGAAGTTTTTTTACAAGCAGCTGTGTAACCGAGAGCAGGTTTTTGCCTGTCGGGCGCCAACCTGCGACCAATGCTGCGAGTTTGCCCTTTGCTTTGAGACCCCATCGGACCAGGAGTCGGACTGGCAATTCCCAAGTGCTCTTACCGGGCGTCGAAAGGTTGAGCCGATAGAGCTTGTGGACTAGG
>DASPWJ010000107.1:0-4254 GCA_035621895.1 Burkholderiaceae bacterium
GTTGGGCAATCCCAGCAATTTCGGAGGATCGTGACGGCAATTCGGATCCTTTCGCCAGTTCCCGTCCTTGCGGCTTAGCCCGCCCCACTGCGTCTTGATCGAAGCCGAATCGCGGTCCAGAAAAAGGATGCGGCAATTGCGTATGTCCGACACCAAGATGGTGCCATCCACCAACACGTGCGTATCGTCGGGAAAATTCATGTAACCGGGCGCGCTGCCCGCTACATCCGGAACGCCGTAGCTCCAGATCAATTCGCGCCGATCGTAGTCGATGAGATGGATGTCCTGGTTATCCTCTTCGCTGATTGCCAACAAGTGTCCGTCCGGAGAAAAATAGACGTCGTCATTGTCGTGATAGATCTTCAGGTTCGGCGATCCAAACTGCCAGATGATCCGCTTATCTGGGGCCACCTCGATCAGGCGATTGTTGCGCCGATCGGCGATTACTACCGGGTAAGGCAGGGGCTTGCCCCACGAGGGAGTTGGCGATTTGGCACTACCCGTCACGGGCGGTGGAGGGGACTGCGTTTGGTCCTGCGCCAAGCTCGGCAAAGCTGCTGTGGTCAATAACGAAGCAAGCAAAAGGCCGGCGCCCGGCAGGCGTCCCGTAATTAAGCCAAACATCCGATTAATACAACCTAGCCCGCCGTGACGCTCCTGCATGTCGCTCCTTTCACTTCAAGTTCGTGCGCGCGAGCCGATTTTGCCAGCGCCGTGAGAGGCGCGCCAGGAGCGCAGCACCCCAAGGCGTCGTCTGTGGAGGGGACCGTCACGCGCTTGCGTGCGCAAGATGCCATTGCATGGGCTTTGCGCGCAGCTTCATCCCGCTGATCACGCCTTTGCAGCGTCGCAAGACTTAGCGCGGACCTTGATGCAGCCCGCATTTGGCCGCGCCTTCGTTTTCGTGTCTCTTCGCGGCAGGCTCTAACCTCATGCTGTCAGACGTCGACCGGCCGAAGAAAGAAGAAGCATTCACGCAACCTCCGGCAGCGTCTCGCGCCGATTTTTCATGCCAAGCAAACAGCCAACTTTCATTGTCTGCGGTATCGACTTAAGGCTGGCGTTGCCGGCCCACAGTGCAAAGTCTCGCGAGTACGTCGGCTTCCAAGGGGCTGCGCTTTATCGCCAGCTTTCCCTTCTTGGATTTGCAAAGCATTGGGCCTTGATGCGCTCTTTGCTGCCTGGGAGCAGCTCTTGGCGGCGTCACGCGACCCGCGTAGCTGCTAAGAAGTAGCACATAACCAATTGAATTTAAATACAAAATTGGCGTTACGGGTATCGAACCGGATCGCCTCGTTTTGGGCCTGCGGCGCCCCAAGTGACAAATAGTGTCTGCGCAAGTTGCATAGCGGCAAAGAGCGAATTTCCGCCACAAGCAAACCACAATCCGGCGCTTGCGCGCCCGCGCTGTCGAGGCAAAATGGTTGGCCCGACGCCGATTTTCGGTGCGGTTTTTTGTGCTGCCTCCCCGGAAGCGCCGCCAATGTTGCCTTGGCCTCCCATGTCGATCGCCGTTACGCTCGGGTCGCGCCCCTTAGCAGTATGGCGCGTGCTGGGATGGATTGTGCCGTTATTCGCGATGTGTGCAGTCACGCGAGCGGCCTTCGCGTGGGACGATCCCCTGGCGCGCATCGAGCAGCTTGCAAGCCGTCAGCCGTCTTTGGCGCAACGCGAGCTCACTTCCCTTCTTAAGCAGAACACGTATTCGGACGAGCCCTCGCTGCTGCGAATTGAAGTGATCCGCGTGCTGATCGCCGATTCGCAATACCGCGCCGACGACGTGCTCGCGATCATCGCGCACAACCACGACCGATTTCGCGCGCTCGATGATGCGCGCATGCAGATGCTCATCGAGCACGCCCGTTCCGGGGCGTATTACGAACTGGGGCGCCCGGACGAATGCTGGGCCTCGCTGCAAGAAGAACTCAAACAGGCCGATCGAACCAAGGATGGCGATTTGTTCGCACAGGCTATGGTCGATCGTGCACGCTTTTTGATCCGACGCAGCGATTTTGAGCCCGCTGCCGAAGCAATTGCCGACGCTGAGCGGCGTGTCCATGGCCAGCAGGCGGCCGCCGAGGTCGCGTTCTCCAACGCCACGCTTGCGAGAGCCATCGGGGACTGGACGCTGGCGCGAAACGCCTACCAGAGCGCATACGAAAAATTTACGGGCGTGGCGGACCACACCGGGCAAGCCGACGCATTGACCGGCACCGGGGAAGCACTGCGCCAGTTGGGACACTACCCTGAGGCAATCGAGCCGCTCAGTACCGCTATCCACCTGTATCGCGAGGTCGACGACAAGGACGGCGAAGCGCTTGCCACGCAGACTCTGGCGCTAGTGCACGCGGGTCTAAAAGATACCGTACTTGCCCTGCACCTAAACACACGTGCTATCGACCAACTCTCGCACCTAAACGAACCGCTGCAGCTAGCTGAAGCCCGGGTCGATCGCGCGCAACTGCTTGTTACCCAGCGGCACGCGTCCGAAGCCCTGCCGTTGATCGAGCAGGCGCGGGCAGTAATGCGCGAACAAGGCGATCTTCGAGCGCAGGCTCTTTTTCATGAGACGGCCGCCAAAGTGTTGGCGGCTCTCGGCCGATATCGCGAAGCTCATGAGGAGTCGGTGCAACTTCTTAATGTCGAGCGGCAGCGCATCGACCAACTCGTGTCGCACCAGCTGGCCGCGCAGCGCGGACGCCTGGAGAGCGACCGACTGTCTCGTGAAAATTCGCTTTTGCGCGCCGAAGCAAGCAGCAATCAGCTCGCATTGGCGCAGGCCAATCGGGCCGCCGAATTGCAAGACATCGTCCTGGGTCTTGTGGTCGTTGTTGTCGTCGGTGCCCTCTATGCAATATGGCGCCAGCATGGCCTGATGCAGCGCATTGCGCGCATGGCGCAAACCGACGCACTCACGGGCGTGCTCAGCCGTCGTCACGTTCTGGAATTGGGCCAGCGCATGATGCAGCGTTGCAGGCGCGATGGCCGCCCCTGCGCAATGCTGATGCTTGATGTTGACCGCTTCAAGGAAATTAACGACCGCTATGGGCACCTGGCCGGCGACACCGCGTTACGCGCCATTTCCGCAGCACTGACCCGCTGCCTTCGGCCCGAGGATCAGATCGGCCGCTACGGCGGGGAGGAATTCGCTGTGATTTTGCCCGGAGCCGATGCGAAGGAAGCCGGCGCGATTGCCGAGCGCCTGCGTGCAGCCGTGCAAACGCTAAAGCCCGACTGGGCCCCCGGCGCCCAGCCGCTGACCGTGAGCGGGGGCATCGCGATTGCAACCGACGAAATTGCCGATTTCACCGAACTGCTTGGGCGGGCCGACCAGGCGCTATATCGCGCAAAGGACGCCGGACGAAACCGCATGGAGTACCACCAGGGTGGACCGGTTCTAGCGGCCGGCTAGAGGCAATCGCGAACAGCGCCACGGACGAGTACTGCCGTCTATTTGCCGGCAGCGGGCCTCAAGGTCAGCTCAGGCAACAAGAGCGGCTCCCAGAGGCTATCGCGAAACTGCTCGCGAAAAAAACCAAAATGTCCGATGCGAGCAACACCGACTTGCTCCGGCGCGATGCGCTTGATGCTTTTGTCAGCATGCACGTAAAAGCTTTCCAATGATTGCGTGTTGCGCGCGGACATAAATTCATCGTCGGTAAACGATAACGAAGTCAATTGCGTCGTCACCGCCGCATAGCGCTCCCGCGCCCAGGGGCCCTCCGCACCAACCGCATATTGCGGATTCAAACACCAGCGGCGCCACTGCAGCATCACCCCCGCGGGCAGATCGCCGATCATGCGCAGCCGTCGGCCCGGAAAGTAGCCCAGCAACCCGACCAGCACGGGAGCTAGGACGAACCACAAAAATCGGGCGCGCCGACGTAGCGGCGGTGGGTGCTCGCGCCAGTAGCCGCTGCCACTCGCAATGAAGATCGCTTTGGAAACTTTCGCCCAATTTGGCGTAAATGGCAGGATCTGGGCGCCCAAGCTGTGGCCGATCCAAAACAGCGGCTTATCCGGAAGACGCGAGCACAGCGCCTCAATCATTGCGCTGCAGTCGCCTTGCGCCCACTGAAGGATATTGACGTTGGTATCTTGCAATCTGCCGAGCAGCGACCTGCCGGTGCCAAAAAAATCAAAGGTCGCGGCCAAATACCCATTGGCTGCAAGCCATACGGCAAGGGCGCGGTAATAGTCTTGATTTACGCCCATCGCGCAAACAAATAGGACGGAACCTTTGCCTTCGCCGGG
>DASPWJ010000108.1:0-2650 GCA_035621895.1 Burkholderiaceae bacterium
TGGGCCTCATCTAGCCTTCGGACTGCTCTTTGGGCACGACAGGGTTCATGATCGCGAAGATTCCCGTGGCGGTCATGATGCAGTTTTCCCCAACCATCAGCCGGCACGTGCCATATGCCAGCCGTCCTCCGACGCGGGTGACCTCCACGTGTGCTTCGAGCCAATCGCCGGGCCGCGCGCTGGCGACGAAATTCGACGCCATATTCACCGTCACCATCGGTTGCGGAGGCTCGCGTGCGCCCGAGAGCACGATGCCCAGCGCCGTGTCGCACAGTGTGAGCAGCAAGCCGCCGTGTGCAATGTGGCGATTGTTCGTGTGGCGCTCCTGCACCCGCACCGCAATCACAAGCCGGCCCTGATCGTCACGCCGGTAATACCAAGGCCCAAGGCTGGCCAGGTAGGGGCCGCCGCGATTTAGCGGTCGAAAGCCCGCCGGAAGCTGCTCATTCATGGTTCGCCATCCCTTCGGCTCACGGGCGGGTTGATGCTGCGCGGCCGCATGCTGCGGCCGTCCGCAGAGCGGCGGGTACGCAATTATCGATTGCCGAAGTCAGGAAGCAAGGAGGGTGTCGGAGAAACGCCGCAAGTGAAAATCCGCGTCGCCGTAGGTCATGCCGATCATGGTCAGGCGCTTAAAGTAGTGCGCCACATTGATCTCGTCGGTAACCCCCATGCCGCCGTGCAGTTGCACGGCCTGCTGGCCGACAAATCGTGCCTGCGCATCGACGTAGGCGCAGGCGCCCGCAACGGCACGCCGACGCGCATCGGCATCTGCGTTATCGGCTTGCACCGCCGCAAGAATTGCCATCGAGCGAGCCTGTTCGATGGCAATAACCATGTCGGCCATGCGGTGCTGCAGCGCCTGAAATCTTCCAATCGGCACACCAAACTGCTGGCGCGTCTTCAGATACTCAAGCGTTAATTCTTGCAGTGCTGACATGATGCCCACCGACTCCGCACACAAGGCGGCACTGGCGCAATCCAGCGCCCGCTCGATAAGAGCGATCGCACCGCCCGAAGGCCCCAAACGCGCATCCGCGCCGACCGCAACATCGGCAAACTCGATATCGGCCGCTCGGCCGCCATCTTGCGTCTTGTAGGCGCGCATGCGCACGCCCGGCGACTTGGCATCGACCAGAAAAAGCGACAATCCGGAATCTTCGCGCGCCGAAGTGATGAGCACGTCGGCCGCCGGTCCACCGATTACTACCGACTTGGCGCCGCTAATTTTCCAGCCGGTGCCGGAAGCCTTTGCGGTCGTTGCAACGCTCTCGCGCTCATAGCGGCTTTGAGGTTCGAAGTGCGCAAAGCCGAGCAGCTTTTCGCCTCGTCCGATTGCCGGCAAAAGAGCTTGACACTGCGCCGCGCTCCCGGCATCGCGAATCAGGCCACCACAGAGCACGACCGTGGACAAATAAGGCTCGAGCGCAAGACCACGGCCAAGCATCTCCATTACCAGCATGCTGTCGACCGCATTGCCGTTAAGCCCCCCGTACTCCTCCGGAAACGGCAACGCGAGGATGCCAATCTTGGCAAAAGTGCTCCAGGCCTTGCGGTCAAATCCTTCAACCGATTGGGCAACGCCGCGCCGATGCTCAAAGGAATACTCGCGCGCGTAAAAGCGCCCCAGCGTGTCCTGCAAAGCGAGCTGTTCTTGGGTGTACTCAAATTCCATTGCAACTCCTCACAGTCCCAGGATCAGCTGGCTGATGATGTTTTTCTGGATCTCATTGGAGCCCGCGAAAATGCTCGTCTTGCGGTAATTGAAATAACGCCCCGAAAGCGCCGGTGCGTAGGGCGGATAGCCGGCAAGCAGGGGATCGAGCTGCCAGTTCACATCCAGCGCCTCGGGCAACCAGGGCAAGCTATAGGGTCCGAGCGCCTGCATCTGCAACTCGGTGATCTGTTGCTGAATTTCCGATCCTTTGATCTTCAGTATCGACGCTTGCGGGCCGGGTGCGCCTTTTTTCTTTCGCTCCGCGCTGATGACCCGAAGCGTGGTGATCTCTAGTGCCGTCAGTTCCAATTCGAGCTGCGCGATGCGATCGCGAAAGCGCACATCCTCGATCAGCGAGCGGCCGCCGCTGCGTTCGGTTCGCGCGATCTGCTTTAGCCTTTGTAGTTCGCGTTTGCAAAAGCCGATGCCGACGCCGCCGGTGCGCTCGTGGCCGAGCAAGAACTTGGCGTAGGTCCATCCCCGGTTTTCCTCGCCGACCAGGTTCTCGATGGGCACTTTGACGTCCTCAAACCAGATCTCGTTGATCTCGTGCTCGCCATCGAGCATGCGGATCGGTCGCACGCGGACGCCTGGCGAATTCATGTCAATCAGTAAAAACGAGATACCTTCCTGCGGGCGACCCTCGGTGCCCGTGCGCACGAGGCAAAAAATCCAGTCGGCGTGCTGGCCCAGCGTGTTCCAGGTTTTTTGGCCGTTGACCACGTAGGAGCCGCCTACGCGTATGGCGCGGGTCTTAAGGGAAGCAAGGTCGGAGCCCGCGCCGGGTTCCGAATAACCCTGGCACCACCAATGGGTGCCATCGACAATGCGGGGCAAGAAATAACGCTGCTGGGCCGCACTGCCAAAGGCCATGAGGACCGGCCCCAGCATCTTGAGGCCAAATGGGATTTGGATCGGCGCGCCGGCTTCGGC
>DASPWJ010000109.1:0-17962 GCA_035621895.1 Burkholderiaceae bacterium
GAAGTAGTTGATATCGATCAACGAGGCACCGGTGCCATTGGTATTGCCATTGCAATCCATCACCCCGTCATTGGTGCCCGCTACGTAGCGCACGTAGAGCTGGTCGTTGCCGGCGACCGTCTGCCCGAAATAGGCCTGCCCCGCCGCGGCGAAGTTGCCCGCCGCGGGCAACGAACCGACCAAGGTGTTGAGAGTCGGATTGGGGAAGTAGCCACCGGTCTGGACGATGCTGGCTATAAGGTTCATCGCGAGGCGTTCGCTGTCTTGCAGCTGCGCCAGCTGGTTTTGCGCCAGATAGTTCTGGCGCGTTCCGTAGACGATCGAGAAAAGGCCCGCGAGCATCAGCAGCGATATCAAAATCACCACCAGCAGCTCCATCAGACCGAGCCCTGATTGTTTGCGCCGCCCGGCGGCGATATGGCGGTGGGAGGTGCGCGTCATGGCTGCACCACGAGAGCGTAGGACACCGCCGTCGGCGCCGGCAGGGCACCTTGATTCGAGGTGTACTGGGTTGCTGTATTTAGGCCAACGTATGTCTCGGTCCAGTTCACGGTAATCGTGCATGTCGCCGGCGTACCGGAGCAATCGACCGTACCCGTTGCAGTGGGCATCACGTTTTGCAAGGCCGCTCCCCAGTTAAGCAAGTCGTACTCGGCCATCGGCGCTCCGACACACACATTCGTGGCGCAATGGGTCGGCCAATCGGCCATGAGGTTGAGCAGCGCGGGATCGGTAGCAACCGTGATCGCGCCACCGCTGACACTCGCCTGAAAAGTCGGCACTCCCGTGCCAACTCCCGTCCAGTACACGCGGTTAGAGTGCATAGACGAGGCCATACTCGCAGCCTCAATCGCAAACAGTGAACGCACCGTCGAGATGCGGGTGCTGGAGATCGCCAGTGCCTGCATCTTGGCGATGCCAAGCAAACCGATCGAGGTGATGACGAGCGCAACCATTACCTCAATCAGTGTTACGCCCGTGCTGTGACGAAATGTGCTCATGTGCAGGTCACCGGAATTGGGTTGGTAGTGTTGCTCGCGCCCTTGGCCAGCACGGCGATCTGGCCAATCTGATTGATGACGATGCAGCTGCCCACGCCAGGCGTGTCGTTCGCATCGTGGACTGTGATCACGACCGGGGCCGCCAAGCTGGAAAAACCATTCCACGTCGCTGACGGGACGCCCGCAAATCCGTCACGATTGAACACAACGGCTGCGACGCCCCCGCCGTTGGCCGTATCCGTCCCCGTGAAGGCCGCCTGCACCCGCATCACGGTAGGCAGCTGGCCCGATCCGGCAATCGGACTCGTGATGACGATGTGGCCCACGGTCCACGATATGGCAGCCGCAGAGCAGGTTGCGCCGTCGGTCGATATGCACATCTGGACCGTCATGCCCTGGCGTATCGCTTCGGAGCGCGCGTACTGCAGATCGCCAACCAGCCCGTTCACCTCGGTGGAGATCCGATAATTGGTCGTCGTCCACTGATACGACGGGACGGCAATGCTTACCAGAATTGCGCCGATGGAGACGACGATCAGCAGCTCCACGATCGTAAAACCCAAGCTGCGCGCGGCACGGATAGGGTTCTTCAACATTGCGTACATACGACTCCAATCTGCACTGAGCAAAGCGGGCGGCGCGCGGCCACGTGAATTGCCATCGCGCCGTGCCAGACCGCTTTGGCGCTAACGGGGTTTCGGCCTAGGGCACGCAAGCTTGAAAGATCCGCGACCAGCGGCAGTTTTTGCTCGACGGGCGGCTTTAACCCCTCAAAGCAGGCGGCCCGCGCAGGGGCCGTGGGGGCCGCTTCGCGTTGGGCCGATTTGATAAACGTGGATCGAGCGGCGGTCGCCGCGACGACGGCCGGGGGCTCACAGGCGATACCCAGCGCCCATCTGCGCAAGTTGACGTAACAGGCGCGGCCCAATTTCGGTTACCGGCAATATCTCGTCAACGCCGCCAGCGGCAATTGCCTCGCGCGGCATGCCAAAGACCACACAACTTGCCTCGTCCTGCGCGATGTTGAAGCTGCCCGCCTTGCGCATTTCGAGCATGGCGGCCGCCCCGTCGCGGCCCATTCCGGTAAGCATGACGCCCAATGCGTTGCTTCCGGCGATTGCCGCGACGGAGCGAAACAAGACCTCGACCGAGGGTCGGTGGCGGTTTACTGGCTCGGAATCGTCCAGGGCGATGACGTAGTTCGAGCCGCTTTTGGCCACGCGCAAATGCCGATCGCCGGGCGCGATGTAAGCGTGCCCTGGCAAGACGCGCTCGCCGTCCGCGGCCTCGCTTACGACAAGCCGCGTCAAGCTATCCATGCGTGCGGCAAAGCTGCGGGTAAATCCCGGGGGCATGTGTTGCGTAATGAGCACGCCGGGGCAGTCGGCAGGCAACCGCGTGAGCACTTCGCGAATGGCCTCGGTTCCTCCCGTAGAGGCGCCGATGACAATGAGCTTTTCCGTCGAGACGCGCGAAAACCGCGTCGCAGGCTCCTTGCGCTCGACCGCCGCTTTCTCGATCGCTGGCGCAATGGCCGTAGCACGACGATGCATGCGCACCTTAGCAGCGACCCGAATCTTGTCGCAGATCTCGGCGCCCAAATCCTGCATCCCGTCTGCAATGCCCAACTTGGGTTTGGCGACAAAATCGACGGCACCCAACTCCAAGGCTCGAATGGTTACTTCGGCACCGCGTTCTGTGAGGGAGGACACCATCACGACCGGCGTAGGACGCAGCCGCATGAGCTTTTGGAGAAAGTCCAAGCCATCCATGCGTGGCATCTCAACGTCGAGCGTGAGTACGTCGGGGTTCAGCGCACGGATCATTTCGCGCGCAACCAGAGGGTCCGGCGCGGCCCCTATGACCTGCATGTCAGTCTGCGCACTGATGATCTGCGTCAGGACACTGCGGATCAGCGCGGAGTCGTCAATAATCAGGACTCGGATCTTCGCCATCGTCCATCCGTTCTGCGCTGAGGCGGGCCAAACCAAACACTCCGGCGGCCGGCTCGCCACTCCAATCAAAACAGCTCAACATCGCCTGCGACCTCCGCCGCGTTAATTCTTGCGCAGTACTGCTGCTCCGCAGCAACCATGGAGCTGTCGGTCTTGTGCAAGCGCTTGCATAAGGCCCGCCCGCTCGTGGGGAAAAACGCAACGCGCCGCACGTACACATCTAGCAAGTCCTGAGAGGCGACCCGAATGCCTTCCTTCCCGAGAAACTGCAGCACAAAAGAGGCATTGCACTCGCCCACATTGAGCATCGAGCAACTCCCCAGCGCCGACGCACCACCGAAGACCTTTGCTTCGAGATTTGCCTTTGCAGCGCCCCGCTTGATGAGTTCATTGATCAGCTGCTCCATGGCGAAAACTCCGTATCGGCCCGCGGACCCCGCCGAACTGTGGCCGGCGCCCGCCGCCGGCAGCATGAAGTGATTCATACCCCCGATCTTTGCGACGCGATCCCAAATGCACGCCGCGACGCAAGAGCCCAGCACGGTCAATAGCACCACGTCCTCCTTGGCGACAAAAAATTCGCCGGGCATGATCTTGACTGCGTGCCGCCCGAAATCCCGTTCGAAATAAAACTGGGTCGCCTCGCCGGTGACGCCGAACGCGACAGGCTTTGCAAGAACGTGCGGACAGGTTGCGGACACGTCACTTTCTCTGATAGACGGTTTTGCCGCGCAAATTGAGCAGCTGCGTGCACTCCGTAAAATTTTCGGAATGACCGACGAAAAGAAGTCCACCGGGTCGCAGGACCTCGGCGATGCGCTGCAGAATCTCTTTTTGCGTTTTGCGATCAAAGTAAATCATGACGTTGCGGCAGAAGACGACATCGAGCTGCGAGGAGAACTCGTGCACGAGCGGCCAGTGCTCATCGAGAAGATTGAGCGGCGCAAATTGGATCAGCTTCACGAGTTCGGGGCGTACGCGCACGAGGCCTTTGTTGCTGCCGGCGCCCCGCAGGAAGAATCGCCGCAGGCGCTTTGGTCCACACACCTGCGCCGCTTCGAGCGGGTACATGGCTCGCGCTGCGGTTGCCAGCACCTTGGTGTCGATATCCGTAGCCAGCAAAGATCCTGGCGAGGCCGTGCGTGTCGCTTCCGCCATCGTGATGGCGATGGAGTAAGCCTCCTCGCCCGTCGAGGCGGCGGCGCACCAGATTCTGGGGGACAAGTTCGTGGACGAAGAGCGCAAGAACTCTTCGAGCACCATGAAATGATGCGATTCTCGAAAAAACGAGGTGAGGTTGGTCGTCAGCGCATTGATAAATTCCTGCCACTCGATCGCGCCGAACTGCCCTTGCGCTTCCAAACGGTCCAGATACTGTGCAAACGAGTCCAAGCCGTGGAAGCGCAGCCGCCGTGACAGCCGGCTGTAGACCATGTTTTGCTTGCATTCGCTAAGGCTGATTCCGGCGCGCTCGTAGATCAGACGCCGAACGCGCTCGAAGTCACCTTGCGCAAACTCGTATTCGCGCTCGTCGCTTGGACCCTTCGCCTTCGTAACCGCATTCGGATCAAATTGGTCTCGTGCACCCATGGGTTTTGCCTATTGCTTGGCGCTCGGCATTGGCAAAGCGTGCTAGCAAGCCGAATTTAACGAGCGCTGCGTGTCCCCTCGTCGGCAACAATTCCCATTTGCGGACTGGTCATCAGCCGCTCGATGTCCAGAAGAATCAGCATTCGTGCACTCCGCTCGGTGCCCGCGGTGCCCAAACCAGTAACGAATTCGGAATCGAGCAGGGAATCGAACTCCGGCGCGGCGCGGATCTGGTCCTTGGTGAGTTCCAGCACGTCGCTAACCGAATCGACCACAACCCCAACGACGCGGCCGGCAACATTTAAAATGATCACCACCGTGAATTCGTCGTACTTGACCTCACCGAGTCGGAATTTCACCCGCAGATCGGCGATCGGCACGATTACGCCGCGCAGATTGATGACGCCCTTGAGATAGTCGGGCGCGTTTGCGACCCGCGTTACGGTGTCGTAACCCCGGATCTCCTGCACCTTCAAGATGTCGATCCCATATTCCTCATGGCCCAAGCGAAACGTCAGGTATTCGCTTGACTTGGCATCGGCTTGCGCCGGGTTCTCCATCACACCCATATCAACTCCTAAATCGATCCCCTACTGGCGCCGATGGCGAGCGCACTGCCGACGCCCGCCGGCAAGAAATGCGTCCAAATCTGCTTCGAGGCTTGTGTCACAAGCAACTCAGTGGCGCATTCGCTTCACAAGGCTTGATACATCGATGATCAGCGCAACACGGCCGTCGCCCAAAATGGTCGCGCCGGAGATGTCGCGGACCCGGCGGTAGTTCGATTCCAGGTTCTTGACTACGACCTGGTGCTGACCGAGCAACTCATCGACGATGGCTGCCATACGCTTGCCGTCGGCTTCGATGACAACGAGGATTTGCGTGGCGCCCTTGCCGTCCGACTCTGGCGCCGAACGGCCGACGCCGAATTGGTCGGCCAAGGAAAGCACCGGCATGTATTCGTCGCGCACCTTTACGACGCGGCCACTGGAGCCGACCGTTTGGATCATTCCTGGCTCGATCTGGAACGACTCGATGACGGAGGCCAAGGGCAGGATGTAGGTTTCATCGCCAACGCCGATGGACATGCCATCCATGATGGCCAGCGTCAATGGCAGTCGCACGCAAACGCGAGTTCCCCATCCCTCGGCCGAGTCCAATTCAACGGTCCCCCCAAGGGCAGTGATGTTGCGGCGTACCACATCCATTCCCACGCCGCGCCCGGAAACATCGCTGACCTGCTCCGCGGTGGAAAAACCCGGCTCCCAGACCAGCGCCCAGGCTTCGGCATCGGTCATGTCCTCGCGCACGGGTATTGCGCGTTCGCGCGCTTTGGCAAGTATGCGATCGCGGCGCAGGCCCTGGCCGTCGTCGCGCACTTCGATGAGGATTGAGCCCCCTTGGTGCGAAGCGAGCAGCGTGATGGTTCCCGCCTCCGACTTGCCTGCCGCCAACCGCTTTTCGGGTGTTTCCAATCCGTGGTCGACGCTATTGCGCACAAGATGTGTGAGCGGATCGATGATTTTTTCGATGAGACCCTTGTCGAGCTCCGTCGCCTCGCCAACCATCTTTAATTCGATTTTCTTACCGAGCTTGGTGGCAAGATCACGGATCATTCGCGGAAAACGATTAAAGACAAAGGACATCGGAATCATGCGGATCGACATCACGGCTTCCTGCAAAAGCCGCGTGTTGCGCTCCAGATCCGAGACGCCGGTCAACAGGGGGCGAAATTGCGCCGCATCCAGGTCTTTTACTTGTTGCGTGAGCATCGCTTGCGTGATGACCAATTCGCCCACGAGGTTGATCAACTGATCGACTCGCTCGACCGAGACCCGTAGGGTATTTGCGTCAAAGTTCGTAGCCCCCGCCTTCTCCGAATGCGCCTTGCTCTGTGCTGCCTTTGCCGCCGTCGCGCCCGAAAGGTCGCTGCCCCTGGAGGCGACGGCACCCGCAACCGCAGACGCGGATTTGGAGGCTGCGTTGACATTCGCAGAAGGCAGCGTCGCTGGGTCCACGAAGAACCCAAAGCCGTTGGCGTCGTCGTCTTCATCGGAAGCAGCGGTCTTCGGCGCACTGGCGAGCGCCTCTACGCGCCTGGCGGCGATCTTCCGCTGGGGCTCAATTAGGATCTGGTCACGACCGACGTGAAAGGAGAACAATTCGATTAGCTCGGAGTCTCGCGACGCAGTGGTGATGAAAAACCGCCGGTACCCGTCGTCGCTCAAGGCACCTGCGTCGGCAGGCACGATCGTCCCGAGGGACGGAATGTCGCGAAACAACTCCGCCAGGCTGTCGGCGATCTTGCCATCGGACAAAGGGCCAATGCGAACTTGAAGCCTGCGCATCGCGTCATTGGTTGCGTGGTCCTCAGACCGCTCATTCATCGGCGAGTCGGAAGATGACGCGCTTGCGCGCTGGATCGGCGTTGCGCCTGCAAGCGCTTTGATACGGTTGATCAGATCGCCCGTCTCGGGCACGTCCTGCGTGCGGCCCTGGTGCCGCGCCAGTTGCGCACGCAGCACGTCACCCGCCTCCAGCAGGATGTCGACCATCGACTTACCCAGGGTTAGCTCGTGTCGACGCACACGATCGAGCAGCGTCTCGAGTTCGTGCGTCAGCCGGCTGATGTCGTCGAAACCAAAGGTTGCAGCGCCGCCCTTTATGGAATGGGCAACACGGAATACGGCGTTGAGCTCCTCGTCGCTGGGCTGCTGCAGATCGATCTCCAGCAGCATGGTTTCCATGTTGGCGAGGTTTTCCCCAGCTTCCTCGAAAAACACAGCATGAAACTGCGTCAGGTCAAATTCGCCCCGCTGTTGTCCTTGATTCGTGACGTCACCCATGATCGCGCCGGCCTAGTAGGTTTCTTATGGCGCCGAAGCATTGGGCTGCACCGCTACCATGGTCGTGCAAATGCTCAGCCCCAATTTGCCCGTACGCATCGCGTCCGCCGTTCTTGTCTCGCTTCTTAGCGGATGACCTTGCGAACGACATCGAGCAGCTTGCTCGGGTCAAAGGGTTTGACCAGCCAACCCGTGGCGCCCGCCGCCTTGCCCTTGGCTTTGAGCTCGGCGCTTGATTCGGTGGTAAGAATAAGAATCGGCGTTGCAGCGTATGCCGCCATACTGCGCAGGTTTTGCACTAGTGTGATGCCGTCCATGCGCGGCATGTTCTGATCGGTCAGGACAAGATCAACGGTTTCCCCACGGGCCTTATCGAGCGCTTCTTGTCCGTCTGCCGCCTCGATGACGTTATACCCGGCCCCCTTGAGCGTAAATGCGACCATCTGTCGCATCGACGCCGAGTCATCTACCGCAAGAATTGACTGCATTGCTAACTCCCTTGCCCAACCGGGTTGTGACCTAAAACAAATCCACGGAACCGGTGCTCATCCCAACCTGCGGCACCGGTTGCGGATGCTCCAATTGTTTTGCCACCGGCGTCTGGCCGTGCATCGCCCGCAGGCAACTTTCGAGGGCCGCCAGCCGGCGCTGCGCGTGATGCGTTAGTTGCGTGGCCATGTCCTGAAATTGCAGAGCCATCACTGCCGATCCGATGGCCGATTCGATTCGCTGACGCTCCTCGAGGTTTCGGCTGATTTTTTGTTCCAGGCTCGCAAATTCGTGAAAGCTTCCCAATAAGCGCCCGGCAGCGTCGTTAACGATGGTCTTGAGCCGCTCCAGATCGGCCTCGATCGCCGCGCACTCCTGTGCAGCGCTGCAGCCGGCGTCGGATGCATCCTGTTCTGTTGGGTGGTTTGTCGTCATAGTCGCGGCGGTCTCCACCGTTGGGATACCCATGGCCGGCTAGTTTCGGTGACGCCTCCGGCTGCCGATTGGGCAAAAAGGGACGAATTTGCTACGCAGTTCAGGAGCGCCACCGAAGGGGCAAAATGCTTCACAATGGCATCGACAATGCCCAACGCAATGGACAATCTGCCACCGATCCAACTCCTCGTTGTTGAGGACTCGGAACTCGATTACGACCTATTGCTGGCGCTGCTTGCTCGTGGTGGCCGCCCGGTGCGTGCACGAAGGGTCGAAGACGAGGCCGGCATGCGCGCGGTTTTTCGCGATGGGCCCGTGGACGTCGTCGTAACCGATCACAACCTGCCGCACTTTGATTCGCTTGCGGCACTAGCGGTTGCCAAGGCGCATGATCCGGATCTGCCCGTCATCGTCGTTTCGGGCGAAATGTCCGAGGAACTGGCGGTGGCCGTACTGCAGGGCGGAGCCGATGACTTTATTCTGAAGTCCCGGCTCTTTCGCCTCGGGCCGGCCCTAACCCGCAGTCTGCAGGCCGCGCAGCAGCGTCGCGCCGGTCGCGAGGCCGCCGCTGCGCTCGAACAAAGTGAGACCCGGCTGCGCGCGCTCACACGCCACCTGGAGACGATCAAGGAAGAAGAAAGACACCGCATCGCGCGGGAAATCCATGACGACATCGGCGCCACTCTGACGGCCTTGCGCTTTGAACTGGTCGGCTTGGCGCGTCAGGGACAAACACGGCCGGAGCAGGCACCGCGGCTTGCCGCAATGCTGGGCCTGCTGGAGCAGGCGGTTGCCGCCAGCCACCGCATTCAGCATAACCTTCGACCGCCGGTTCTTGACGCCGGTCTAGTCGCCGCTTTGCAGTGGCTGGTCCGCAGTTTCGCATCGCGCACCTCGATCACGGCCACATTTGAAACCAATCGAGAAGATCTGCCTTTACCTGCAGAATGTGCCGCCGCGATGTACCGTGTCGCGCAAGAGTCGCTGTCGAACATTTCCAAGTACGCGCAAGCGCAGCATGTTTCGGTCCAGCTCTTCGTCGCGACCGGTGAAGTAACACTGGAGATCAGCGACGATGGCGTCGGCTTTGACCCCGGCATGCTGCAGGCGACGCCTGGCTTCGGACTGCGGGGTCTGATCGAGCGTGCGCGTGGCTTTGGTGGCTGGGCGGAGATCAGTTCCGCACCGGGACGCGGAACTACGGTGATGTTTTCCGTTCCGATCAATCCTTCTGACGCGCAGCACAATCTACGGCAGCCGCAGAGTGCTGCAATCCCGATCCGATAGAACGAAGACTTCTTGACATGACCCTCAAAACAATTGTCGTCGACGATCACGCAATCGTGCGGCGCGGAATCGTGCAGATCCTTTCCGAACACGCGGATATTGAGGTAGCCGGGGAGGCTGGCGACTATGGTCAACTGCGCACACTATTGCGGCGCGCTGGCGACATCGACTTGATCATCATGGACGTCAACTTGCCAGGCAAGGACGGAATTGACATTCTCAAGACCCTGCTTGGAGAAATGCCACGACTGAAAGTGCTCGTGGTGAGCATGTATCCCGAAGAACAATATGCGGTACGCGCGTTTCGCGCCGGCGCGGCAGGTTATCTGAACAAGGCCGGTGCACCAGAAAAGTTGTTAGAAGCAGTCGAACAGATCGCGGCTGGAAAAAAATACGTTACTGCGGAAATCGCCCAAGCACTGGTGGAGAACCTGCATGCTCCGGAGCAGGTACTGCCGCACGAGCGCTTATCGGATCGGGAGTTTCAGACGCTCAAGTTGATCGCCACGGGTCATCGACTGTCGGACATCGCCGAGGCGCTGGCGCTGAGCCCCAAGACCGTGAGCGTTTACCGAGCGCGCATCCTCGAGAAGATGAGCATGTGCAACAACGCGGAGCTTACGCACTACGCCATCAAGCACAGCCTCGTCGATTAGCGCGACCCGATCCGGCGCACTAGCGCCGACGTCCCGTTACTGCGCAGAGGCTAAGTCGCAATGATGATGCGGTCCTTGCCGCCGTGCTTGGCTTCATACATGGCCGCATCGGCTCGTTGCAGGATCTGCGCGAGGGACTCGCTTTCGCGCCAAGCTGCTGCTCCTGCCGAGAAGGTCATCGCGACGGATTGGCCCTCGTAGTGAAATTGGCTGCGTGCTAACTCCCGCTGCAGGCGGTGAATTGCGTCTACGCAGTCCGTGACCCCAGTAGCGGGGAAAACCACCACGAACTCCTCCCCACCCGTGCGAGCGATCAGTTCTGTGGAGCGCAAACTTGCCTGCGCCGTCGTGACAAAGTGGATAAGCGCGCGATCGCCTGCGGCGTGGCCAAGGCTGTCGTTTATCGCCTTAAAGTTGTCCAGGTCGATCATGACGACGGTCAGCGGTACGCGATATCGCGAAGAGCGTGAGGCCTCGATGCGGAACACCTCGTCCAAACCCCGCCGGTTCAGTGCGTGCGTAAGTGGATCGTTTTGCACCATGCGCGCCGTCTGCGCCAACTCGTGCTCCAGGCTGCGCACGCGCAGTTCGTAGGATTCGACCTTGCGACGCGCCTCCGCCAGGTCCTGCTGTGACTTGTGAATTTCTTCGGAGACTTGCTTCGTATCGGCGAGCAGGCCGCCGACGACACGTGCGATGACGAGGGCGTCGGGCTGGCCGACAAGCTCTTGCTGGTACGCACTAATCCGTTGTTGAAACCGTGCGGTGCTGTTTCCAACCGATCCTAATCGATCGACAATCATGGACAGCATGTCCTTAAGCGAGGAACGGGCCTCCTCCAGGTTTCGCTGCATTTCGATCTGCTGGTCGAGCAGCGACCCTATCCTTGTCTCGGCTTCGCTTAGCCGATCCGCCGAGAGCCGCGCGCTAAGAAGCGCGCGGATGGGCGCGAGACGTTCAACCAGACTGTGGTCACTGATCACCAGTCTCGGCAGGGCGTCACAAAACCGCAGCACCAGGCGCAGCAAAGCCGCTGCTATGGCTTGCTCCTCGGGCGCTGGAGCCGGTGGCTGCGGGGCTTTTGTCGCCTCACTGGGCGTAGTGGCCGTGTCGACCGTCACGCCAGTGCCTTTTTTTCGCGCGCCAGCGCCATCTGAACGCCGCGCGAGCCCCACATCGACATACGACCGAACGGTGAGCCAGTCCTGGCCCCGCAACGCCACGTCGATATGGCCGACCTCCTCGAGCGACAATCGCTTTTGACGCAGAAGATCCCGCGCCATCTCCCGCACGACCGACCCCGGCCCTTGCAGGTCGTCGCCAGCACCCAGCCCCGGCGAGCGCTCGCTCGGTCGCCCCCTCCTGGGTCCGGCCGGTGTCACGATTGCCTCCGCACGCTTTCACGCCCTGACGGGTCAACGTGACCCACACCGATGCGAGTCGACGCGCGTCCGAACGAATCCGCAAAAAGCATGGACTCTTGCGCCCGCAAGGCTGGCAAGCAGCCGAGCGAAAAATAGCTGGCGCGTAAGTCGTCGGTAGGGACACGATCTGCAAGCCGCTCGAGTTCTTCGAGAGGCGGCGCGCAGGCTCCCAGATCCCTCATCGGGCTTCCCTGCGTCATTTCGATACCCCGAAATTGCGCTTCAACTGCGCTTTGGCTTAAGGATGTCCGCACCGGCACGGCCCAATTGCGCTGCCCAAAATGACGTTCAGCAATGCTCACCACAGCGGGCATCATGGGTTGTTTCTGTCGGTGCAACTCCCTGAATTGCCAGCAGGCCGGAGCTATCGCCCATACGGCGATCGGGACGATCGGTCTGGACTGCTCCCCGGCAGCGATGGATCTGCTCGGAGCAATGACGACGCCGTCGCGAGACGTTCGCGGCGCTGCCAGGGGCGCGACCGCCAACCGTGTCGGTCGATGGTTCATCGTCCCACCTCCTGCAAGCCAGCATCGGCGGCAATCTCGACCGAAAACAGTGCGCGTAAGGCCTGCAGTACGC
Organism: Burkholderiaceae bacterium; assembly: GCA_035621895.1. GTDB lineage: Bacteria > Pseudomonadota > Gammaproteobacteria > Burkholderiales > Burkholderiaceae_F > GJ-E10. Next base: position 12,266 of record DASPWJ010000109.1, read on the forward strand.
TTTCGTGTCCGGCACGTACCGCCGGCCAGCGAAGCTGGGCGTCGGCCAAGCGCTGCTGGCGTGCCAGCGTCTCAATCTCGCCGCAAGCACGGGAAAAGCGCAAGGCCCCCAGATTCGCACTGGAGAGTTTTAGCGTGTGCAAGGCCTGAGCCGCTCCCGAGCCGTCACGATTTGCCAAGTTCAGATCCGTGGCCTGCACCAGTGATCTTGAGGAAGTCTCGTAGGTCGCGACCAGGCGCCGCAGCAGATTGCTGGCGCCGTCGCGCTCCATCAGCGCAATTTCGTCGAGCACGCGTTTCTCGAGCACCTTGCGTGGGGATGGAATCGTGACGAGCGTGGGGCCGCCGGGCTCGCTGCGCCGTCCGGCATCGACAACTGGCAAGGCCACCGGCGCAAGTCCGGCCGACGGCACTGCCGAGGGGGTAGCGCCACAAGTCGACGGTGCTGTTCCCGTCGCAGCTATCAACGCGGCGACCAGGTCCTGATGGCGCACGGGTTTTAAGAGATAGGCGTCGACGCCCGCCGAAGGTACGTGGCCCACATCCCCGCAACCGCTCAGGGAGGTCAGCATGATGACGCGCAGCGAGCGCAGACTCGGATCTGAACGGATCTTCTCGGTGAGTTCCGCACCATCCATGAACGGCATTTTCATGTCGATCACAGCGATGTCAAAAGGGCTTGCCGAATTTGCGGCGATGCGCAGCATCTGCAGCGCCTGACGACCGTTTTCGGCAAGCGCGCAGTCCATATTCAGCGCCGTCAACTGCTCGCACAAGATGCGCCGGTTAGTCGGATTGTCCTCGGCGATCAGCACCCGCCTTCCCGCAAATGACCCGCTACCGTCAACGGGCAGCAAGTTGGCAGAGCAGTCGCCAAGTGCAAGTGGCACTTCCACGTAGAACGTCGAGCCTTCGCCAATTCGGCTCGACGCGCCGATACTGCCACCCATGAGCTCGGCGAGTCGACGACAAAGCGTCAATCCCAGACCGATGTCGGCGGGCCGATCGGGTGGCGGGCAATCGCCCACCATCGGCGTGACAAAGATCTTCTCGAGGATCTGCGGTCGCATGCCCGTACCGGTATCACGCACCTCGAACCGGATCGGCGCCGTGGAAGCACCATCGCGGGTCTGCGGATGCCCATCGAGGGTTTCCACGGTGACAGCGACCTCCCCTCGCTCGGTAAACTTCAGGGCGTTGTGGAGCAGCTTGTTTAGAATCTGGCGCAATCGCGCCGGGTCACCCCGCACCATCGCTGGTAGTTTCGGTGAGAGTTTGCACACAAGTTCAATGTTCTTCGCATGGGCCAACGGTGCCGCCCGGCCCAGAAGATTCTCGATTAGCGCACTCGGAGCAAAATCCTGCACCTCCAACTTCATCTGGCCGGATTCGATTTTCGATAAATCCAGCATGTCGTTCACGATGTTGAGAAGTGCCTCGGCGGATCGATTTAGCGAACCGACGAGGCCGCGCTGACGCTCATCAAGCTGCGACTCCAGCAGAAGATCGGCAATGCCGAGAACTTGGTTCATCGGGGCACGAAGTCCCCGACTTAAATCGGCGAGCAATTGCGGTCTGAACTGATTGCCGCGACGGGCGCGCCCAAGCGCCTCGCTCAGAGCGATCTGCGTGACCTGCTGCTTCGTCACGTCGCGTATGACGACGAATACGGCGCCCGGTTCGTCGCGGCCGTCCGACAGAGGCTGAAATTCCAGCTCAAACCATCGGACGTCGCTGGCATCGATGTGCGCTGCCAGTACTTCACCTACCGTGCGTACGCCCGATTCCATATGGCGCCTGCATTCGCTGGCTGAAATCGAATCGGTCGCAAAAAGCAGCTCGGCGAGATTTTTACCGATCAATTGCGCCGCACTGAATCCGACCAATCGCGTCAATCCGCCGTTGGCCCACTCGATGCGACCATTGGCATCCGTGAGCGCAATGGCCTCCTCCATGCTCTCAGCTATCGAAGCCAGACGCCGCGCGCGCGCGCTTGGGGAACGCAGCGACGAGTCGGCTTGAAAGCGGTTAGCGGTGTTCCAAAGCTCTACGCTGATCGCTTCGACCAGCTCGAGCATTTCGGCCCCAGCCTCGATGCGATGATCGGTAAAAAACTCCATAAACGCTGTCGTGTCGCTCCCCGCATTAATAGGAATGACAAAACCGGTCCGCAAGCCGCAGGCCAATGCGACCTCGCGCCCCGACCAGTCGTTCATGCGCCCCAGGTCGCACACCCAGTGAGACAAATGGCTTTGTTCGGCGCGACCGATCAGGCCGGTGCTCTCGGCGCCGGCAGCGGACTGGTTACAGGCCTCGACAAAAGCGGAAAACCGCTTCGTATCCGGTGCATACCAATACGATCGCTCGCTTTCGATCTCTCCGCTTTTTTTGTGCACCACCAGTACTAGGCGTCCGATGGGCCAGTCCAGATAACTGCCGACCTCCCGCAACGAGTTCTGCAGCGCAGTTTCGAGCGGCTCGCCGCTATTGGCGGCCGAAGCGAGATTGCGCAGCATTTGCATAAGCGCGTACTCACGCTGCAGATCAAGGGCGTTTTGAGCTTCTGCGACATACATTTGCCGGGAACTCTGCGCGTGTGTCAGCAGCGCTGCGGTCATAGCGTCAAACGATTTGGCCAGCGCGAACACTTCGTTGCGACTGCCGCCCGGCAGCTGTCCGCAATAGCGCGCGGATAATCGATCCGATTGGCCAGTCATCATTTGAATGGGCCGAACAAAACGTCGCGTCTCAAACAGCGCATACGCAGCGCCCATGGCCACCAGGAAAAGAGCCACGAGCACATACAGGGGCCAACTTGCATCCAACCGCACAAGCTGCCAAAGAAAAAGTGAACAGACAGCTGGGGGGAGCAGCGCGAGCAAAAGCATTCGTCCACGCAGTGACAAACGCCCGTCTCTCATCGATGCAGCAAGCGGCAAAATCTTTTGGGTGTCGGAGCTCTCGGCCGGCGGCGTTGCGGCGAGCGGATTTTTCCCGCCCGTGGCACTGCTCGATGCGCGGCCGGCGTCGAGCCGATCCGCATCTTCGGATCGGCTTTCCAAAGCATCGATGACCTGCATTGCCATTGGCTGTCTTGCGCTCACACCCGCAGCGGGCCTTATGCCGCTGTACCGTATTTCGACCTTGTAGCGCCTAACTTGACCGGAAGATTGCCTAGTAAGCTGCCGCCATGCAGCGTTGTTTGTGCCACCGCAATTAACGCCAAACCCTGCGCAGAATTGCATTCGACTGGCACAATGCGGCCTGCACCATCCTGGGGTTGCGCGTTCGTGCCTTTGGCAAGCGCGGCCGCGCAAAACCTGGTGATGCAACCCCGGGGCGGAACGTGAAAGCAACTGGATCAACGCGTCGAGATTCGAAGTGCTTGTGCAAGATGAAGTCTGTTGACCGCCGTTGCCTATGACGGAGATTGTTCTAGCCGTTTGTAGCGGCGCGCTGGCCGCCATCCTCTTTATGTTGCTTTTGCTGCATCGCCGCAACCGCGGGGAGCTGTCCGTATTGCGGCGCGCACTGGGAGCCTCCTCGCTCTGGTGGTGGCAATCCGATGAGGATTCGCGCATCGTATGGGCGCAAGCAGCGCCTCATCGGCCGCCCTGGCTGGATCAGGAACAGCTGATCGGGCTTGATTTTTGGCGCATCCCCGGATCAACAGCATCGGAGGAGGCTCCACCCCAAATCATTCAGGACGCCGTTGCCGCTCGCCAACCCTTTTTCGACGTCCCGGTCTGCGCGCGGCTTTCGGGGAGCGGGGACGTCACGGTGCGTCTGAGTGCACTGCCCTTTGGCGAGCGCGGCGGCCGATTTCGCGGCTACATCGGCACGGCGACGCGCGATGAACGCGCGGTCGCACCCATGGCCGCACCGCTGGCGCTGCAGGCGCGGCTTGCGCAACTGGAGCGCGAGCACACCGAGCGCGCGCGCGAGTTTGCGTCGGCCGCGCGCGAGATGGAAAGCTTCTCTTATTCGGTGTCCCATGATCTGCGCGCGCCACTGCGCGTCGTCGATGGATTTGCCAATATCGTTCTGGAGGACTACGGTTCGCGCCTTGATGAGCTTGGCCGCGAGCACGTTCACCGCATCGTCGCCGCGGCGGGCCGCATGAACGCCATGATCGACGCGCTGCTCGCCATGTCGCGAAGAACGGGACGCGAGCTCGAAATCGAGCGAGTGGACCTCTCCAGAGCCGTACGCGAACTTGCCGACGAATTGCGCGCGAGCGATTTCAGCCGCAGTGTCGAATTTCGCATTGAGCCTGATGTGCGGGCCGAGGGCGATCCAGTGCTGCTGCGTCTGGTATTGCAAAATCTGCTCGGCAACGCGTTCAAATTCAGTGCGCGCGTGCCCGAAGCCCTAATCGAATTCGGTCACCTGATCGTAGACGGCGACGAGGTGTACTACGTTCGCGACAATGGAGTCGGATTCGACACGCGCTTTGCCGAACGCCTCTTCGGGTTGTTTCAGCGATTTCACTCGCAAAACGATTTTCCCGGCACCGGGGTCGGATTGGCAACAGTGCAACGCATTGTTCGCAAGCACGGCGGCCGGGTGTGGGCCGAGTCCGAGCCCGGCAAGGGCGCTTGCTTTTATTTCACCTTGTCCTCGTCGGCACCGTCTAGCGCCTCTTAGCAGGCTAACGTGGGATCGAGTTCAGCCGGTTAGCGGCCTCGACCATGCTTGTGGCCAACGCTTCCATGCTGGCACCCTCCAGGCGGGCCTGATTGCGCAATGCGTCTAGGGCGCGGTCGTAATCAAGTCGCATGCGCTCCATCAAAATTCCGATGGCAACTTGCTCGTCGCGCGCACCCCGAGCCATCCCCACCGCAGGGGTAGGCGCTGACCGGCTCGCGGTCTGTGCCAGCGCCGCGCGAACCGCCGGAACAATCTGCTTGACGTCAAGGGGCTTGACCAGATAGCCAAGCGCCCCAAGGCGGTTCGCCTCCTCGATGGTTGCCGTGTCGTTAAAAGCCGAGAGAAACAAAAATCCCGTGCGCGTATTGGCCGCGAGATAGCGAGCCACGTCCATGCCGGACTTCCCCTGCATCCGCATGTCCAAAATTGCCAGCTGTGGTTTGTGGCGGCGCGCAAGCAATATCGCTTCGTCGCCGCTATCCGCCTCGATGACTTCAATGCCGGCTTGGCGAAGGCCCGCGCAAAGCGTTGCCAGCACCAGGCGATCGTCGTCCACCACCATCACCAAGGGTGTTTCGTCCGTCATGATTGGTCTCTTGAGAGAAAGCGCGGCGCAATGGATGCCCCGCGCGCAGCACCGGTCATTCGAGTTCCTCGCGTATGGCTGGTCCGCTGAGCTCAAGGGTAGTGCGTACGAGCGAACCGAGCTGTTCGATGCGCAATTTTGCACCGCGCCGCGGCAGCAAGGCCTTGATCAGCGAAAGTCCGGTCACGCCCGAGCCAATTCGTGCGAGGTCAAACCCCGTCGGCAAGCGCCCTGCATTGTCGATCTGTAGCGCGACACCGTCGGGCCGGCTTGCGATTCGGACCTCGATTGCTAGCTCGCGACTGGATCGGTATTTGATCGCATTGGTGCCCAGCTCATTTATCACGAGGGCGAGCGGAACAGCCTCATTCTCCGGCAGACCCCAGCGCCACAGCGCCGGTGCCTCGGATTCGAAGCGCACATCGGCGCCGAACATTGCGCCGAGATTGGAAAAAATTCCCT
>DASPWJ010000110.1:0-17578 GCA_035621895.1 Burkholderiaceae bacterium
GTCCGCCGCACCCGTACGCGTTGCAGTCACCGGCGCCGCCGGCCAGATCGGATACTCACTGCTGTTTCGCATTGCCTCGGGCGAAATGCTCGGTCCCGATCAGCCCGTTGCCTTGCGCCTGCTCGAGATTGCGGATGAAAAGGCGCAAAAAGCCCTCAAGGGCGTGATGATGGAGCTGGAGGACTGCGCCTTCCCGCTGCTGACCTCGCAGCAGGCCTTTGCGGACCCTAATGCCGCCTTTCGCGACGTCGACATCGCGCTATTGGTGGGAGCTCGGCCTCGCGGCCCAGGCATGGAGCGCAAGGATCTGCTATCGGCCAATGCGCAGATCTTCACTGTGCAGGGCAAGGCGCTCGATGCCGTGGCAAGCCGCAACGTTAAAGTGCTGGTCGTGGGTAATCCGGCAAATACCAACGCCTTTATCACGATGAAATCGGCGCCCGGACTGCCGCGACGAAACTTCACGGCTATGCTGCGACTCGATCACAATCGGGCCGTATCGCAAATCGCATCGCGTGTGGGCCGACCCGTCGAAAGCATCCAGAAGGTGTGCGTCTGGGGCAACCATTCGACGACCATGTACGCCGATTACCGCTTCGCAACCGCTGATGGACGCTCAGTGCGTGATCTGATCAACGACGAGGAGTGGAACCGCGACGTCTTTTTGCCGACCGTCGCAAAGCGCGGCGCGGCAGTTATCGAAGCGCGTGGGCTGTCGTCGGCTGCCTCAGCTGCCAACGCCGCCATCAGCCACGTCCGCGATTGGGTCAAAGGCACCGCGGACCGTTGGACTTCCATGGGTATCGCCTCCGACGGAAGCTATGGAATTCCGGCTGATACGATCTTTGGCTTTCCCGTCACCTGTTCGGGCGGGGACTACCGCATCGTCCCGGACCTGCCGGTCGATGAGTTCTCGCGCGCGTGCCTGGACCGCACGCTCGCCGAACTGCTGGAGGAGCGGCGCGGCGTCGAACACCTGCTTGCTTGAGCGACTTCGCCGCCAGCGGTAACACGCCTGGGCAAAACCCGACTGTAAAGGAGGCCGGCCATGTCCAATGAATCTGCCGGTGCGCGATTTCGCGCGGCGTTGGCACAAGAGACCCCGCTTCAAATCGTCGGCGCCATCAATGCCCATCATGCGCTTATGGCCACAAAGGTCGGCTATCGGGCGCTTTATCTGTCCGGTGGCGGCGTAGCGGCCGGTTCGCTGGGAATGCCCGACCTGGGGCTTAATACACTTGATGACGTGCTCACGGACGTGCGTCGCATCACCGACGTCTGCCCAACGCCCCTGCTAGTGGACATCGATACCGGGTTCGGACCTAGCGCCTTTAACATCGCTCGAACGGTGCGCGCGCTTTGCAAGTTTGGCGCCGCCGCGATGCATATCGAGGACCAGGTCGGTGCCAAGCGTTGCGGACACCGCCCAAACAAGGAGATCGTCCCCGCGGGCGAAATGGCCGATCGCGTCAAGGCCGCGGTAGATGCGCGCTCGGACGCCGAGTTTTTCGTCATCGCCCGCACTGACGCTATCGCAATAGAGGGAGTCGACCGCGCGATTGAGCGGTCGCTGGCGTGCGTGGCAGCCGGAGCCGACGCAATCTTCGCCGAAGCCGTGCGCGATATTGCCACTTACCGACGCTTCGGTGCGGCGCTGCCCGTGCCCCTGCTGGCGAATCTAACCGAGTTCGGGCAAACGCCGCTTTTTGGCCTGGAAGACTTGCGCGCTGCCGGTGTGGCGATGGCGCTATACCCGCTATCGGCGTTTCGCGCAATGAACAAGGCCGCTTTGCGCGTGTACGAAACCATCCGGCGGGAAGGCACGCAGCGCTCGGTGGTCGACACGATGCAAACGCGCGAAGAACTCTACGAGGTTATTTCCTACCACGAGTTCGAGCGCAAGCTTGACCGCCTCTTCGAGCAGCACAGAGACGAAAGACGCGAATCGGACACACCGACGCCCTTCGCGTCGTGACCGCAGCACGCACATCTGGGAGCCAATATGCCCGAAGCATCCAGCAGCACTACCGGCGAAGCGCCCAAAGCCAAGAAGTCCGTGGCACTTTCGGGTGTTGTCGCCGGCAATACCGCGCTGTGCACCGTGGGTCGAACCGGCAATGATCTGCATTATCGTGGGTACGACATTCTCGACCTGGCCGATTCGTGCCAGTTTGAGGAAGTCGCGCATCTGCTAATCCATGAACATTTGCCCACAACGAGCGAACTGGCCCGCTACAAGCGACGTTTGCGGACTTTGCGCGGGCTTCCAGCCGCTCTTCGATCCGCTCTGGAATGTCTTCCCGCATCCACGCACCCCATGGACGTGTTGCGCACTGGCGCATCGGTGCTCGGTACGCTGCTTCCCGAGCGCGAGACGCATTCGGCCGATGGCGCCCGAGAAATCGCCGATCGCCTGCTGGCCTCCTTTGGATCGATGCTGCTGTATTGGTATCACTTCAGCCACAACGGCCGGCGCATTGACGTGGAGACTAGCGATGATTCGCTGGGCGGTCATTTTCTGCACCTGCTGCACGGTTTCGCGCCCAGCGAATCTTGGGTGCGCGCCATGCATACGTCGCTGATCTTGTATGCGGAACACGAGTTCAATGCGTCGACCTTCACTGCGCGCGTAATCGCGGGCACCGGCTCGGATTTTTATTCCGCGATCGTCGGCGCCATCGGCGCCTTGCGCGGACCCAAACACGGTGGTGCCAACGAGGCGGCTTTTGAGATCCAGTCGCGCTACCGCGACGCCGACGCGGCGGAGGCGGACGTGCGCCGCCGCCTCGAACAAAAGGAAGTGATCATCGGTTTTGGCCATCCCGTGTACACGATTTCGGATCCGCGCAACAAGATCATCAAGGACGTGGCGCGCCGTCTGTCGCAGGACGCCGGCTCGATGCGCCTGTTCTCCGTGGCCGAGCGGCTCGAAGCGGTCCTATGGGATCAAAAACGGATGTTTCCGAACCTCGATTGGTTCAGCGCCGTCTCCTACCACATGCTCGGGGTGCCGACGGCGATGTTCACGCCCTTGTTCGTAATCTCGCGAACTACGGGCTGGAGCGCCCACATCATCGAGCAACGTATCGACAACAAGATCATCCGCCCCAGCGCCAATTACGTGGGTCCGGAGGATCTGAAGTTTGTCCCTATCTCTCAACGAGGCTAGCGCCAGGCCATGTCTTCGCATACCAGTAACGCTCGTCCCCAACCCGACAAGGTGCTTGTCGACATCGCCGATTACGTGCTCGACACGCCCATCGATTCGAAGGCCGCCTTCGACACGGCTCGATACTGCCTGCTCGACACACTTGGCTGCGGATTTGAAGCACTCGAATACCCCGCATGCACCAAGCTGTTGGGCCCCATCGTTCCGGGGACCGTGGTCCCCAACGGCGCCAAGGTTCCGGGCACGCCGTTTCAGCTCGATCCGGTACAGGCCGCTTTCAATATTGGCGCCATGATCCGCTGGCTCGATTTCAACGACACTTGGCTCGCAGCCGAATGGGGGCATCCGTCGGACAATCTGGGCGGCATTTTGGCCTGCGCGGACTGGCTATCGCGTAATGCCGTAGCAGCGGGCCACAGGCCGCTGTTTGTGCGTGACGTGCTCGAAGCGATGATCCGGGCGCATGAGATCCAAGGCTGCATTGCGCTGGAAAATTCCTTTAACAAAGTCGGGCTCGATCACGTCGTGCTCGTCAAAGTCGCCACGACCGCGGTCGTTGCCAAGTTGCTGGGACTAAGCCGCGAGGAAATCATCAACGCCTTGTCGCTAGCCTGGGTCGACGGACAGTCGCTGCGTACGTATCGGCACGCCCCGAACACGGGTTCCCGCAAGAGTTGGGCAGCCGGCGACGCCACTTCACGCGGGGTCCGACTGGCCCTGATTGCCCGCACGGGGGAGATGGGCTATCCGTCCGTGCTGACGGCCAAGACCTGGGGCTTTTACGACGTTTCGTTTGGAGGCAAACCCTTTCGGTTCCAGCGCCCCTACGGCAGCTACGTCATGGAAAATGTGCTCTTTAAGATCTCCTTCCCAGCGGAATTTCATGCGCAAACGGCCGTCGAGGCGGCGATGAGTTTGCACCTGGAAATCGCCCGGTTAGGGCGCACGGCGGAGCAGATCCGCAAAATCACGATTCGCACGCACGAAGCATGCATTCGCATCATCGACAAGAAGGGTCCGCTGCATAACCCGGCCGACCGAGACCATTGCATCCAATATATGGTGGCAATCCCGCTTTTGTTTGGGCGCCTCACCGCGCCGGACTACGAGGACGCAGTTGCCGACGATCCGCGTATCGACCACTTGCGCGAAAAAATCCACTGCGTGGAGGACGATCAATTCACCAAGGACTATCACGACCCGCAAAAGCGCTCCATCGCCAACGCTCTTACGGTCGAATTCGACGATGGCAAAAAACTCCCCGAGGTGGTGGTCGAGTATCCGATTGGCCACAAGCGCCGCCGCAAAGAAGGCATGCCGGTTCTGATGGAAAAATTCAAAACCAACTTGGCGCGGGCCTTTCCCGAAAAGCGAACAGCGATCCTGCTCGCGTTGGCCAACGACATCAAGCGATTCGATGCCACGCCGGTGCATGAGTTCGTTGACCTCATGACAATCTGACGATAATGGGATGACCAACGCATCGGTGCTAATCGGACGCCGTCTCGCAAGAAAGCCAAGCGGGCAAGCGACAGGGTCGACATGAAGACCCCAAGATCTTCCTTTATAACCAACGGCGCTCGAGTAGCGAGCTTGCTGCTTGTTTCGCTACCCTTGGGCGGCTGCGCAACACAGTACGATTTGACCCTCACGCCGCGCGATGGCGGCAAACCGGCCTTTGGTACCGCGCAGGACCTAGGGCCCGGCCAAGCACGGGTATCGATCGAAATCGGAGATAAGACGTACCGCGGCACCTGGACGCAGGTCGCTCCCGAGCGGTCGACGACCTACGTCGGCGCCTCGTCCTGGGGCTGGTGGGATTGGGGCCCGAACAGTGCAAGTGCCCGTGCCGCTGGCCAGACGATTGCCAAGGCCGTGCTCCAATCGCTCGACGGCTCGGGTCTGCGATGTGACTTCTTCGGTCCGACGCTCGACCACGGAACGGGCACGTGCACGGACGACAAGGGTCTGACTTTCGACGTTCAATTTCGCTCACGGAACTCCAAATGACAATCAACGATCCGTTTCAAAGCCTTCGCCCACTCGCCGTGCCTGGTGCGGGCGACGCGCGTTACTTTCAATTGGCCGCGCTCGAGTCGGCAGGACTAGGAAAGATCTCGCGATTGCCAATGTCGATTCGTGTCGTGCTCGAATCCGTGCTGCGAAATTGCGATGGCCGCAAGGTGACGCAGGAGCACGTTCGCCAGCTCGCAGGCTGGCAGCCCAATGCCGAGCGCACCGAGGAAATCCCGTTCGTGGTCGCGCGCGTCGTGCTGCAGGATTTCACCGGAGTGCCCCTGCTCGCCGACCTGGCAGCGATGCGCAGCCTTGCGCTTCGAAGCGGCAAAGATCCCGGGCGCATCGAGCCACTGGTCCCGGTGGACCTGGTTGTGGACCACTCGGTGATGATCGATCACTACGGCACGCCCGATGCGCTCGATCTGAACATGAAGCTCGAATTTCAGCGCAACCGTGAGCGCTACCAGTTCATGAAATGGGGAATGCAGGCGTTTACGACCTTTGGTGTCGTGCCGCCGGGATTTGGCATCGTCCACCAGGTGAATCTCGAGTACCTGGCGCGCGGAGTGCACAGCGATAAAAACAAGGTCCTGTTTCCCGACACCCTGGTTGGCACCGACAGCCACACGACAATGATTAACGGCATCGGCGTCGTCGGTTGGGGCGTCGGCGGTATCGAGGCCGAGGCGGCGATGCTCGGACAGCCGCTGTATTTCCTGACCCCCGACGTGATCGGCGTGGAACTTACCGGAGAGCTGCGCGGCGGTGTCACGGCAACGGACCTGGTACTGACCATAACGCAGATGTTGCGCAAGGAAAAGGTGGTTGGAAAGTTCATCGAGTTCTTCGGCCCCGGCACCGCATCGCTGTCGGTGCCCGATCGAGCGACCATCGCCAACATGGCGCCGGAATACGGAGCGACCATGGGCTTTTTCCCCGTTGACGAAAAAACGCTGACCTATTTTGAGGGAACCGGTCGCACGCGCGCCGAAATCGACGCGTTTGCCGCGTACTTCCGGGCGCAACACATGTTTGGCATACCTTCGGCGGGTCAGATCGACTACACGAAAACCTTGCGTTTGAACTTGGCCAGCGTTGCACCCTCGCTTGCCGGACCCAAACGACCTCAGGATCGGATTGAGATTGGCAAGGTCAAAACAAGTTTCACCGAGCTGTTTTCCAAGCCCATATCGGAAAACGGATTTAATCAACCCGCGACACGGCTTCGCCAAGGGATTCGAACGAGCAGCGGGTACGAGATTGCCAATGGCGATGTTCTCATCGCAGCCATCACTTCGTGCACCAACACTAGCAACCCAAGTGTGCTGTTGGCCGCAGGATTGCTTGCGAAAAAGGCGGTACAGGCCGGCCTGAGCGTCAAACCGCAAGTTAAAACATCGTTGGCTCCCGGCTCGCGGATTGTGACGCAATATTTACAGCGCACGGGATTGCTCACGTACTTAGAGCAATTGGGATTTGGTGTCGCCGCATATGGGTGCACAACCTGCATCGGCAACGCCGGGGATTTGCGCCCCGAGATTGTCGATGCAATTACACAAAACGACCTGATCTGCGCGGCAGTACTCTCCGGCAACCGCAATTTTGAGGCCCGGATCCATCCGAACCTCAAGGCCAATTTTCTGGCTTCGCCGCCACTGGTCGTCGCTTATGCCATAGCCGGCTCCGTGCTGCGGGACCTGATGACCGAACCGGTCGGGATCGGCAATGGTGGACGCAAAATCTGGCTCGGCGACATCTGGCCCAGCGCCGCGGAGGTCCAAGCACTCGTTCCACAGGCGATGGACCCCAAAGCCTTTCGGGTCAACTACAGTCGGGTGAAAACCGAGCCCGGTCGTTTGTGGCAACAGATCGAAGGCGGCAGTGGCCAAACCTATTCGTGGCCCGAGTCCACCTATATTGCAGAGCCGCCATTTTTTGCGGACTTTTCACTGCAACCGCCACAACTTACGCCCCCGGTCAAAAATGCCCGCGCGCTAGCAATTTTCGGCGACTCGATCACGACCGACCATATATCTCCGGCCGGCTCGATCAAGGAGACATCGCCCGCCGGCCGCTGGCTGATCGAACACGGTGTCGCCAAAGTGGATTTCAACAGCTACGGATCTCGACGCGGCAATCACGAAGTGATGGTGCGCGGCACGTTTGCAAACGTGCGCATAAAGAACCTCATGGTTCCCGCCGCCGCGGACGGATCCCGCATCGAAGGTGGCATCACGATCCATTGGCCCTCGGGCGAGCGCATGTCGATATATGACGCGGCAATGCGTTACCGCGCTGCCGGGGTGCCGACGATCGTTTTCGGGGGCGAAGAATACGGCACAGGGTCCTCGCGGGACTGGGCCGCCAAGGGCACCCAACTTTTAGGCGTGCGGGCCGTGATCGCACGCAGTTTCGAGCGCATACATCGCAGCAACCTCGTAGGAATGGGGGTGCTCCCGTTGCAATTCAATGGCGGCGACAGCGCCTCATCGCTGCAGATAACGGGCGAGGAAACTTTCGATCTGCTCGGGTTGGATGATCTGCGGCCCCGCCAGCAGGTGACGCTCGCGATCCGCAGTGCCGATGGGTCCTTGCGAACCGTGCAAGTGACTTTGCGGATCGACACGCCGATCGAAGTCGATTACTACCGGCACGGCGGCATCTTGCCGTTCGTCCTGCGGCAGCTGCTCGCATCCTAGGAGCATCCGAGTTGCTGGCCGACGATGCGCTGCCACGGGCCAGAGGCAACCAAGGTGCGGGGTTTGCCGCGCCACCCCGTGTGGTCATTGATACCAACGTGTGGCTCGACCTGTTTGTTTTTCGGGATCCGGCAGCCCAACCATTGGCACAGGCGTTGCGGGTCGGATCGCTAGTGGCGGTTCGCGGCCACCAGACGGACGCGGAACTGATTGCGGTACTGGCGCGGCCGCGCTTTGCTGCCCTTGTCGGGACATCGGCTTTGGCACTCATGCAGCAGTGGCAGGCGTTAGCGCAATGTTTTGCAGGGCTTGACCGTGCGCCGTGGCTATGCCGTGATCCGCATGATCAGAAATTTCTTGACCTTGCTTACAGCGCGCAGGCGCGGATGCTCTTTACCAAGGACCGCGCGCTGCTGCGCTTGGCGCGTGCAGCACACCGCGATGGATTGCAGATCATCTGCCCCCCAGCCCTGGACGCTGCGGATGACAGTTGCCCGGTGCAAAATCGAAGCTGTTAAGGTGCAATCAATGTCCTTTTGAGCCTGCCAATTCCACTATGACGCACGCCGCTGGCTTGCCACCTCAGGGCGATTTGGGTTCCTCCAAACTGCCGGGCGTCGGCACGACCATCTTTACGGTGATGTCCCAGCTTGCGTCAGAGCACGAGGCCATCAATCTCGGACAGGGTTTTCCCGACTTCGATTGCGACCCACATCTGCAGCGGCTCGTCTCCGAAGCAATGGCGCGAGGCGAAAATCAGTATGCACCCATGGCTGGAATACCGGAACTTCGGCGGGCAGTAGCCACCAAAATTGAGCGGCTGCAAGGATGTCGCTACGACCCAGAGCGCGAGATCACGATCACCGCCGGTGCGACGCAAGCAATTTTTACCGCCATCGTGGCGCTAGTTCGCCCAGGCGATGAAGTAATCATCCTAGAGCCCGCCTACGACAGCTACCTGCCCTCGATCCTACTTGCCGGAGGGCAGCCGGTTGCGGTTGCGCTGGACCACGCCAATGGCTACCGCGCAGACTGGGACCAGGTGCTCGCGGCCATTACGCCACGCACTCGCCTGCTAATCGTCAATTCACCGCATAACCCGACGGGAAGCGTATTTGCTCAGGAAGATATCCGCGCTTTGGAGCACATTGTTCGCACGCACGGTATTTTCGTTCTCTCTGACGAAGTCTATGAGCACATCGTTTTTGACGGCAACAGGCACCACAGCGTGGCTTCGTCGATCGAACTGGCGGCACGCGCATTTGTCGTCTCGAGCTTCGGCAAGACCTTCCATAGCACGGGATGGAAAATCGGCTATTGCTGCGCGCCGGCGGCGCTCACGGCTGAATTCCGCAAGGTGCATCAGTTCAACGTTTTTGCCGTAAACCGTCCGATGCAGTCAGGCATTGCCCGGTATCTTCAGGATCCTTCGCCGTATCTGCAATTGGCCGACTTTTACCAAGCAAAACGCGATCATTTCCTGGCGGGTTTGGCCGCAACACGATTTCGCCCGCTGCCATGCCCTGGCACTTATTTCGTACTGGCCGACTACCGCTCAATCTGCGAGGAATCGGATATACAGTTCGCGCGACGGCTGTTGATCGAACACGGGGTGGCTTCGATCCCCTTGTCCGCGTTCTATCAACAGCCATTTGACAACCGCGTCATCCGCTTTTGTTTTGGCAAGCGAGAGCAGACTCTCGACGCCGGCATCGAGCGGCTGGGGCGGGTCTAGGAGCCAGCTGCCAAGCCCCAGGCGCCAACGCCTTGGCGCTGGCGCGGTTTGCTCTTGCCTAAAGGATCTGCGCGGCCGCCGCAAAGGTCAGTCGTGGCCCGCGGGGGAAGAACTTGGCCGGATCGGCCGCGCCGATGTTGATGAGAAAGTTAGAGCGAAACCGCCCGTCCGGGAAGAATTCGGCGTCAACTGCCGCAGCGTCAAAGCCCGACATCGGTCCACAGTCCAATCCAAGCGCGCGCGCCGCAAGTATGAGGTACGCACCTTGCAAGCTGCCGTTGCGAAGCGCGGTCTCCCGGGCAAGCGTGGGATTGTTTTCATAAATGGGCTTGGCATCGTAAGCCGGATATTGCGCTGGCAGCAGATCGAAGAAGCGCGAATCGCTTGCAACAATTACCGTTACCGGCGCCGCCATGGTCTGCGCAACGTTGCCGGGGCTAAGTGCCGGTTTTAATCGTTCCTTAGCGGCGGCGCTGCGCACAAAGACAAAGCGTGCCGGCTGACAGTTAAACGACGTCGGCCCCCACTTGAGCAGATCGTGCAATTCGTGAAGCGTTTCATCGGACACAGGCTCGGGTCGAAACCCGTGTGCCGTATGCGCGGCGCGAAAAAGCTGGTCAAGAGCCGATTCCGGTAGCGGGCTTTTCATCTGCGCAATTACCCCCAAAAGTGTGATTGCAATATTGGTTTTGGTCCGCAAGCTTACCGAAAGGGCCTGCGGGCCGTGAAATGCCGCCCGCGGCGCCCTACCCGGCTGCCACTTAATCAAGAAGATCTTGCTTTGTCATAGTCGGCAAAATCTGCACCGACTGCTCGTTGGGTAGAGCCTCGACCTCCTTGAGTGCGCGCTGCATTTGGCGCGTGCGCGTGTCGGCGGCCTCCAAGGTATTGGACACCGTGCGGACTTGCTCGCGGATCTTGCTTAACCACTCGCCAAATCGGGAAAACTCCGTCTTTACCGCTCCGAGCAGGCGCCAAACTTCTGCCGACCGTTGCTCAATCGCGAGCGTCCGAAAACCCATTTGCAGCGTGTTGAGCATGGCAAATAGTGTCGTCGGGCCGGCAATGACAACACGCCGCTCGCGATTGAGCGTGTCGACCAGCCCGGGGCGACGCAAGATCTCCGCAAACAAACTTTCGGAAGGCACAAACAAGATTGCAAAATCCGTCGTGTATGGCGGCTCAACATATTTTTCGCGGATGCTGCGCGCTTCGACCTTGATGCGGTTTTCCAGCGCCCTCGCCGCATCCTCCACCGCCTCGGCGTCACCCAGTTCCTGGGCACTTTGCAGCCGTTCGTAGTCCTCTGCGGGAAACTTGGCATCGATCGGCAACCAGACGGTATCGCCACCGCCGCGGCCGGGCAAACGAATGGCAAATTCCACTCGCTCCGCGGAGCCCGGCCGCGTCGCCAGATTGGCGGCGTACTGGTCGGGCAAAAGAACTTGCTCGAGCAAGGCTCCGAGTTGCGCCTCGCCAAAGGTCCCACGCACCTTCACGTTGCCCAACACGCGCTTTAGATCACCAACGCCCGCCGCCAGGGACTGCATCTCCCCAAGACCCTGGTGAACCTGCTCGAGACGTTCAGAAACGAGACGAAATGATTCGCCCAAACGCGTCTCGAGCGTCGTCTGCAGCTTTTCTTCAACCGTCGCGCGCATCTGCTCAAGTCGCGCCTCATTTCCCGATTGCAGCGCCTGCAGTCGCGCCTCGAGCGTCAGCCGGATCTCCGACAAATTGCGCTGCGTGGCGGCGTTTAGCTCGCTTAAATGTTCCTGCATTGTTCGCCCGTAAACTCCTAATTGCTCGGTCTGCAGCCCTACGGACTGCACCAGTTGCGTACCAAGGGCAGACTGCAGCTGGCCAAGCCGCTGATCGGTCTCCATGCGCGAGGAACTGGCACTACTCTCCAGTGCCTGGCGCAGCTCGCGCTCGAGTCGCTCGTTGTCTTCGCGCAGGCGCTCCACCGCGCGTTGCAAGTCAGCGGCCGCCGCGCGCTGCCGTCCCATCCCCAGCAAGACGATCACAGCAGCGCCCAGGGCGAGCGCCAGGATTACACCGAGAAGCAGCGCTGAAAAGGTCGACATAGTTTCCATAGACGCGACTGTACAACGTGCTGCAAGCGTCTACCCCTCGCGCAATGAAGCCAGTGGGGGGGTCTCGAGTATCCCGTGCAGACCGATCCAACCACCAAGCAGTGCCGCCACGACGCCGCCACTCACACCCGCCGCCGGTACCCAGGCATGTACAACAAAATCAAAATCAAAGACAAACCGCGCCAGCGCCCATCCCACTGCGGCCGCACCGACAGTGGCCATCGCACCCGAAAGTGCACCGACAAGGATCAGCTCCGCCCGCTGCGCCTTTGCCAATTGCTCGCGAGAGGCACCGAGTGCGCGCAACAAGGCGGCCTCCCGAACGCGTTCATCGTGCGAGGACACGAGTGCCGTGTACAGCACCAGAACGCCGGCGGCAAGCGCGAAGACAAACAAAAACTGTGCGGCACTAATGAGCTGATCGAGCATGCCGCGTACTTGCCCGAGGACCTGATCGATATCGATGACGGTTAAATTGGGGAAGTCGCGAACAAGCTCGGTCATCAAGCGGGCCTGCTGCGAAGGTACATAAAAGGAGGTGATAAAGCTCTGTGGCGCTTGACGCAATAGCGACGGCGACATGATCACGAAAAAATTCACCCGCATGGAATTCCAGTTTACCGTGCGAATGCTAGTGACCTTTGCCTCCACCATCTGTCCCGCGACGTCAAAACGCAAGACCTGCCCTAGGCCGATTCCGAGGCGTTTTGCAATGCCCTCCTCGATGGAAAGCTCGGGCGCACCAGGTGCAAACCATTGCCCTCGATCGATGCGATTATGAGCGGGCGGCTGCGTGCGATACGACAAATTAAATTCCCGATCGATCAGAGCTTGCGCGCGCGGATCCCCATAACTTTCGGGTCCCGCCTTCTTGCCATCGATCTCGACTAAGCGCCCGCGGACCATCGGTTCAAGCGACACGTCCGCAATTTGCGCCGATCGCAGCCGAGCAGCAATCGCTTCGACCTGTTCAGGTTGGATATTGATCACGAAGCGATTGGGAGCATCGATCGGTGCCTGCTCACGCCACTCATCGACAAGATCGGTGCGCGCGATGGCCAGCGCCAGAATCGCTGTAAGACCGGTTGCCAACGCGACGAGCTGCGCCAGGTTTGTGCCGCGCCGCCGCTGCATGGCAGCCAGCGCAAACCGCAAGGTCCATCCCACCGATCGATGTTCTTGACGACGGATCCACTGCAGCAGGCGCATCGAAAAGTGTGCAATCGCCCCAAAAAAGGCCAGGCAACCTAGAAAACCACCTCCGACAATCAAACCCAAGCGCCATTCACCTGCGGTCCAAAATAGGAGCAGTGCGAACCCGACGGTGCCGGTAAGGTACGCAAGCCAGGTTCGCGGCGTCTGTAGTCCGACATCGCGGCGCAAAACGCGCACGGGCGGTACCCGCCGAAGCTGCTCCAGCGGCGGCACTGCAAAGCCGAGTAAAAGGACCATTCCGCAAAGCAATCCTTGCACGCCCGGATAGAGCGTTGGCCATGGCAGGACCTGCCGTAAAAGTCCCGCAAGCAGTCCAACCAGAGCAAAATGCAACGCTAGCCCAATGAGCACTCCAATTAGGCTCGCAAGTAGACCAACGGCTGCGAACTCCAGTACGAATAGGGCCAGCATGTCGTTTTGAACCAATCCCAGGCAACGCATCAGCGCGCAACCATCGAGGCGGCGTGCCCCAAAACGTCGGGCCGCAGCGCTTACTGCAACCGCCGAGATCATTACCGTCAGCAAGGCAACGAGTCGCATAAAGCGATCGGCCCGCGATAGGGGTCTTTGCAGCTCCGGTCGGCCGTCGTCGAGCGTCTCCAGATGCTGTCCACGCTGCAGCCTCGGCGTAAGCGACGAGACGAGCGCTCGCACCGACGCCGTCTCGCCCGCGACCATCCACCGGTACGCAATACGACTGGCCGGTTGGACCAAGCCAGTTGCCGGCAGGTCCCGAGCATTCATGAGCACGCGCGGGGCAAACCCCATCACCTGTATTGCGCGGTCCGGTTCCGAATCGATGAGGCCGCCGATACGCAACCGACTATTACCGAGCCGCAAGCTGTCGCCCTGCTGTACGCCAAGCGCGATGAGCACTTGTGATTCGACCCAGACGGTCCCGCTATCAGGAATGCCCTTGGCCGCATGATGCACACCGCCCTCATTTAATTGCAACGTTCCGCGCAGTGGATAGCCATCAGTGACGGCTTTGACAGCAACTAATGTACTTGCCTGCGCATCAGAGTCGGACAACGCCATGCTGGGAAAGGAAAGGGCGAGCGCACTGCGCAGCCCCAGTTGAGCGGCAGTTTTCATCAGCGCATCGTCGATCGGGCGATCGGAATCCAGCACGACATCCCCACCCAGGTATTGGGCGGCGTCGCGTTGCAATGCGGAGCGAACACGATCGACGAGAAAACCTACGCTCGTCATTGCCGCAATCGCTATCACGATGGCCAGGGCCAACAGACGCAGTTCGCCACTGCGCCAATCGCGCCGCGCCATCCGCAGTGCCAACCCCAGCAGCTTTGTAAATTCCATCGCGCGCCGATTCTACGGCCACGGCGCCACAAGGCGCGTTGGCCGTAGCAACGTTCAAGGACGCTGGCGGACCGTGCGCCTTCTAGCGATTGATCGTCGCGGCGCCCGCGGCGCACACGAGCTCATCTTGCGAGCCGGTTCCGCCCGAGCAGCCGATCGCACCGATCAGCTTTCCGTCCTCGATGATCGGAATGCCGCCGCGCGAGGCGATCACATCATCAAGCGTGAGCACGTACTTGTAATCTTGCTTTTGCACTGCGTCTTCAAAGACCTTCGTTGGGCGGCGAAATTTGACCGCAACGCGCGCCTTGTGCTGGGCAACTGCAATCGACGCCAATTGCGCACCATCCATGCGCAAAAACGCCACCAAATTGCCACCGGAGTCGACGACAGCGATATTGAGCGGCCAACCTCGCTTGTTCGCCTCGGCAACAGCTGCTTGCAGCATGACTTGGGCGCGCTCAGCGCTGATCGGTGCCCCATAGGGAGTGTTGTACGGCAACTTTTCCGGAATCACACCGAGCGGATCTGGCGCAGGCGCCGGCGCTGGTTGTGCACGAACTACCGCCACGCAGGCAAGAAGTCCCGTTCCAAGAACCACCAACCAACGACTAACCTCGTTCACGTTCTCTCCCCTCTCGAAGTGTGAACCTAAGAGCGTTCGATTAATTCGATTCGGTACCGATCCGGGTCTTCTACAAACGCGATCACCGTGCTACCGCCCTTGACAGGCCCGGGTTCTCGTACGATCTTGCCTCCGGCCGATCGAATTCGCTCGCACGTGGATGCGACGTCCGACACGCCCAACGCGATGTGTCCGTACGCGGTACCCAATTCATAGTCTGCTACGCCATAGTTGTAAGTCAATTCAATCTCGGCGTTGCCATCGGCATTACCCTTGCCAAAGCCGACAAAGGCCAGGGTGTATTTTTGCTCCGGCCGGTCGCTGGTGCGCAGCAGGTTCATGCCCAGCACTCGCGTATAAAAATCAATCGAGCGCTGAAGATCGCCAACTCGTAGCATCGTGTGCAGCAGCTTCATGAAGACGCCTCCCGTTGCAAAGACGAATGATTGCACCAGAGCACCGTTTGCGCCAGCACGCAGAGAACCGCTCGTGGCGCGCGCCCGTGCGGGATCGCTGGGTCGGTTTTTTTCAACGACGCCGGCGAAGGTGGTAGACGCCATAGACGAGTGAGTTCACGGCCAATACGCCAACTCCCAACGCAATTTGCAGTTGCCGAGTCAGCGCAGCCGGGTAGACCAGCGCAAGCACGTAGTGCTCAAGGAACCCCTCCGAATACCCAAGTTCCCCCGCCGAGTGCCGCAGCATGTTCTCCAGCGGAGTGAGCGGACAGATCCAGCCGCCAAATTCGATCATTACGCCCCACCCGACGGCCATCAGGTGCAACCATTTCAATCTCGGCCATCTCCAAACCAGCATTCCGCCGAAGACTACAAAAACGATGAACGCGGCATGCAACAGCAAGATCGTGTCAGCGGCAAGCAGCGTCAGCATCGCGGCGATCTGGACAATTCAAAAAGAGGCTATCGGAAGCGCGCTTGTGGTGGCACATCGCGCGAATTACTCGGATTGTCGCCTCAAAAGTGCGGTCTTACTGGGAGCCGCGGCAGCAAAGAACTCACAAGATGCTAGCTGCGGCACCGCAAGGTGCAAATTGACCAAGTCACTTTCAAAGCAAATCGTTGCACGCTCCAAACGTCTCTGGTAAGGATCTATCTAGGCTTGGGACCTGATTTTTTCAGGCCCAAGAAGCAAGCAACCGAAGGATGCACGCACAGGCGCGTTGGCGCCCAAGTCAAATCGTTGATGGTTCAGTTCGGTGTCGCCCCGCTTTTTCAAAATATTTGTAGTCGCATGCGAGATTGCCCATATTTGCTCCTTGCTCCTGCGCATGGGGAAAATGTGCACGCCAGTACGAGAAGCGGCGAAGTGAAAAACTCACTGCCATGCTATGCGCTGAGTGCGTTGACCCTAGCTTGAGGCCGGTTGGAGGGTCGAGAGTTTTGGTTAAAAAGGAGCTGGCTCAAGGGCTTGCTACAGGGAGCGACTAGCGTCTTCACGGGGGATAGTGTCGCGTCGGCGCATCTGCCCAGAATCCTTATTTCGGTTAAGGTTGAACCTAACCTCATTTGCAAGTGCTGGTGGGGTCGGTTCTTGTGGCACGACCAGCGCCAGTATCTCCTTGCCGCCGGGCTGCCCGACCAACGTGCAAGGCCGATGGAGTGAAGTTTCGTGCAACCTTT
Organism: Burkholderiaceae bacterium; assembly: GCA_035621895.1. Classification (GTDB taxonomy): domain Bacteria; phylum Pseudomonadota; class Gammaproteobacteria; order Burkholderiales; family Burkholderiaceae_F; genus GJ-E10. The sequence continues at coordinate 16,519 of DASPWJ010000110.1, forward strand.
TGAGCGATTTACTTTGTCAAAGCGGGCCGGGCCCGACAAACCTCGCAATTACTGGCCACTGCTGGTGCCGCCAGTCTGCATCGGTTTGTGGTGGTGCATTCTCGCGATCGCCTTCAGCGTCGCCGTGGCAGATGTGTTTGCAATCATCGCAAGCTGCGTTTGCGCAGTCGTCATTGCCGTAGCGTTGCTGGCGGATGCGCTGGGAATCGAGGACAAGCTTTTGCGCGGGGATGAGCCCGAGGACTTAGAACAGACGTCTGGTTCGGAGAAATTTTCCTGACGGTTAGCGGCGCCGACGCGATCACATAGATTGCTTGCTCGCACTCCGGCCGGGTTTTCCGCAGTACGCGAACCTCCGAGAACTCGCTAAGGCATTGCCCTGCCCTACGCATGGCGGTCGCGAGCCTTCGTTTGCGCAAGTTAAGTCGCACAAAAAATCACTGTGTTAGACCCTGTTCAGAGCGCCACGCAATTGGCCGCACCAATGGTGCCTCGACACCAATGTGCCCGTACGCGGCAACATTGGGCTCGTTTCGTGCACCCCCCGCAAGGCCTTGGGCAACTGCCTGCTATCGTACGTGCGGCGCGCCAACACGCCGTTAGAGAACCAATCTATGTCCGCACTGACCCTGGAATCGGTTCTGACCTGCCCGCTATGTGGGCACGCCAAGCGTGAAACGATGCCCACCGACGCATGCCAGTACTTTTATGAGTGTGAATGTTGCAAAGCGCTGTTGCGCCCTCGACCAGGCGATTGTTGCGTGTTTTGTTCATACGGCTCAGTGCCATGTCCCCCGCTGCAGCGCGCAAATTGTTGGGACTAACTCAAGGCGTGCCTTAGGCCTGCGCAATTACGCCCAAGAGAGATTTGGCCCCTCTGAAACTGAAGCCAGGCAGAGTGCTTCGGTCGCGGCGGCGGAACACACTCTTTAGCCCCGCTTTGGGCTTAAAGGCATCGCTTCAAACCAAAAACAGGACCTGCGGTGCAGCGGGCGCGCCGGCTAGCACAGGCTCAACACGATCACGCCGTCGCCCTGTTTATTGGCCTTTGTATAAGCGC
>DASPWJ010000111.1:0-2082 GCA_035621895.1 Burkholderiaceae bacterium
TGATGACGCGCATGGCGTTGCTTCACCCGAGTGGCTCTCCGGCACTATTCCCTTGGGTGGGTTAATGACCTACCCCGTCTATCGACTCTTCATCTCTGCCGTGTGTCTGATCGTTGCCGCAGGCATGTACTACGTTTTCAAGCACACGCGGCTGGGAATGATGATTCGCGCTGGCAGCACCAATCGGGAGATGGTTCAGTCGCTCGGTATCGACGTCACGTTCCTTTACCGCGTTGTGTTTGCGGCAGGAGTGGCCCTCGCTGTACTCGCAGGCATGATCGCCGCACCCGTCTCCTCCGTTTACCCGGGAATGGGCAACAGCGTTTTGATCTTGTGTTTCGTTGTCGTTGTGATCGGCGGCATCGGCTCGGTGCGCGGGGCGCTTTTGGCGGCGCTGCTGGTGGGCGCGGTGGATACCGTCGGAAAGGTGCTTTTGCCGCAGGCGGCCGGTGTGCTGGTGTATGTACTGATGGCGCTGATTTTGTTATGGAAGCCGGAGGGATTGTTCAAGGCGGGCTGATCGCCGGAGCAGCACGATGGATCGATCGGCAGCCCTGTTCGTCGCACTCGTCTTTATCGCGCTCGCCCTGGTGCCGCTGGTCGCGGGACCCTTTGGCATCGACCTGGTCACCAAGATCATGATCTACGCCATTTACGCGCTAAGTCTCGAGCTCTTGGTGGGCGGCACCGGCCTGGTGTGCTTCGGTCAGGCGGCCTTTTTCGGCATTGGCGCGTATGCCGACGTTCTGCTCTCACCGCAATCGGGAACGCCCTCGCTGCTTTGGATCTTGCCCGCCTGTGTGCTGTGTGCCGCCGGCGCGGCGCTACTTGTCGGCGCCTTGGCTTTGCGCACTAAGGGCGTGTATTTCATCATGGTCACCCTGGCCTTTGCGCAGATGGCCTACTACGTCGCCCACGACACGCCCTTGGGCGGGGGTAGCGATGGCATTTACTTAAGCGCCAAGCCGGTGCTGGGCGCCTGGCTGAACCTGGGCAAACCTGTGGTCCTGCACGACTTTACGCTGGCCTGCCAGATCGCCGTATTCGTCTTTCTCGCCCTCGTGCTGCGCTCGCGATTCGGACGCGCGCTTGCGGGTATTCGCGCCAATGAACAGCGCATGCGTGCGACCGGTTTTTCGACCTACCCCTACAAGCTTGCCGCGTTCGTACTGTCGGGCGCGATCGCTGGATTAGCCGGGTTCCTTTTTGCGGTCAAGGACGGTTTCGTGAACCCCGAGTTGCTGGGTTGGCATCTGTCGGCGGCGGTGCTGATCATGGTGCTGCTAGGCGGACTTGGCCATTTGCGCGGCGCACTGCTCGGAGCATTCACGTTTGTTTTGCTGCAAGAATTCTTCCAGTCCGAGACGATATTTGGCGCCTTTGCCAAGCATTGGCATCTTGGCTTCGGGTTGAGCATCATCGCGATTGTCGCCTTGCTGCCGCGGGGCCTCGTGGGCGTGCCGGGCCAGCTACGCGAACGCTTGCTTGGCCGCGCTGCCCGCAGCACTGGAAAATTGCCAGATGAGTCCTTCTGAAGTCCTCTTATCCTGCCGGGAGATTACCCGCCATTGGGGTGGCCTAGTCGCTGTCGACCGGGTATCGCTGCAACTTGAGCGCGGCAGCGTGCACGCATTGATTGGCACTAATGGCGCTGGCAAATCGACGCTCATCAACATTCTTTCGGGCGAAGTTGCGCCTTCGAGCGGTTCGGTTGAATTGTTGGGTCAGGACGTAACGGGCTGGTCGCAGCCACGGCGGGCCATCGCTGGGTTGGGGCGAAGCTATCAGCGCAGCACGGTCTACCCGACTTTTACCGTTTTCGAAAACTGTCGCCTTGCAGCTCAAGCGCGCACACAAAGCCCCTGGGCCTGGTGGCGCGACGCGCAGCGTTGCGAGGCCAGCACCGCTGCGGCTGCGGACGTGCTTCGGCGAACTGGACTTGACGCGCTCAGTGATCGTCGTGCGGGCCTTATCTCACACGGACACCGACGGCAGCTGGAGATCGCCATGTGCCTTGCCACGCAGCCCCAGGTATTGCTGCTGGACGAACCTCTGGCGGGAATGGGGGCGCAAGAAGTCGAG
>DASPWJ010000112.1:0-6174 GCA_035621895.1 Burkholderiaceae bacterium
TCGGAGAGCTTGATCGGCATGCCGACGTTCAACCACCGACCGCGCTCAGGATGCTCGAGCTCGACCATCATTTCGCGCAGCTTCACTTGTTCATCGTTCACCAGGTCCTGCGTGCTCATAATCGGCCCGCAGGGAACGTCAAGCTCGTTGAGAATGTCCATCAGTTCCCATTTGGTGTACCCGCTGGCAAACTCATTAAGAAGGCGCCACATCTGCGTTTGGTTCTCGCGCCGATTTTGAATCGTCGCAAACCGTTCGTCGCTGGCGAGCGTCTCGCCGCCCACGCGGCGCGCCAAGGCGGCCCAGACCGCCTCCTGCACCACGACATAGACGTAGTCGTTGGGCCCGCCGGGCTTGCACCGGATCGCATTGCCCAGTTGACCTCCGCCCGAATCATTGCCCGAACGCGGCGTCTCCCTGACGCCATTCGTGGCCACCGAGAACTCGGACAAGGGACCGCGGCTCAGTCGTTGGTGGTCGCGAAATTTCACCCGGCACAGATTCATGACGCCGTCCATCATCGCCACCTCGACATACTGTCCTTTGCCCGTACGGTGCCGTTGCTCTAGGGCAGCCAGAATCCCGATCGCCAAGTGCAGCCCGGTTCCCGAGTCGCCGATCTGGGCGCCGGTGACAAGCGGAGGGCCGTCCATAAAGCCCGTGGTGCTCATGGCTCCTCCCATCGCCTGAGCCACATTCTCGTAGGCCTTGAAGTCGGCATAAGGCCCACTGCTGCCGAAGCCCTTGATCGACGCCATGACGACGGATGGATTGATCTGCTGAACGGTTTCCCAGGAAAAGCCAAGGCGATCGAGCACCCCGGGGCCGAAGTTCTCCATCAGGACGTCACTCTTTTTGAGCAGCGCAACAAAGACCTCCTTACCGGCCGGATTCTTCATGTTCACGGTGATCGACCGCTTGTTGCAGTTAAGCATCGTGAAATACAGGCTGTCGGCGTTGGGTACGTCGCGCAACTGGCCGCGCGTCACATCGCCCGTTGGCGGCTCGAGCTTGATCACGTCAGCACCAAGCCAGGCGAGCAGCTGTGACGATGTAGGTCCCGCCTGCACATGCGTCATGTCGAGTATCCGAATGCCGCTTAGTGCCTTGTCCATCGATTCCTTCTCCTGCTGTGGCATGCTCAAGTTGCCCCTTGACGTCTCCGCCGCATGTACCGATGCTCCCGTTTTTGCAGGTCGCAAAACGGTGCGTCCGATCGAGCCCCTTACTTGTACATGGTCTGGTTGGTGGTGCCGCTAGAGTAGACGTCGCGGTTGATTACCACGTCGACCAGGCTGGGTCGGCCCGACGCACGCGCGCGCTCCAGAGCGGGGCGAATCTCTTCGGGCTTGGTGACGCGAATGCCGACCCCGCCCATTGCTTCGGCGAATTTGTCAAAGCGCACGTCTTCCAAGAGGTTGCCCACGTCACCGCGGCCCGGGTACCTGTGCTCTTGCCCGTAGCGAATCTGGTTCCATGAGGAATTGTTGCCAATCACACCAACGAATGCGAGCTTATTGCGCACCATCGTCTCGAAATCAAATCCCGTGAGCCCAAAGGAGCCGTCGCCGAAAAGCACCACCACGTCCCGTTGCGGTTGCGCCAGACGAGAGGCGAGTGCAAACCCGGTACCAACACCCAATGTACCAAGTGGACCCGGATCCATCCAGCCTCCTGGCCGATGCGGCTTTACGATCGAGCCGGAGAACGTGACGATGTCGCCGCCATCACCGATGTACACCGTGTCATCGAGCAAGAACTCGTTGATCTCATGACATAGTCGCACCGGATGGATCGGTGTCTGGCTAGCACTGATGATTGCTTGATTTTTGTCGCGGGAGTGAAGTTCGTCTTCACGTAACGTGCGCAAAAAAGGGTCGTGCCGGCGCGTGACATCCCCCTTGGACGCTTCGCATATCGCGGCAAGTATCGAGCGGATGTTGCCCACAAGTCCAAAATCGAAATCGCGGTTGTAGCCAACGTTGCGATAATCCATGTCCAGGATCACGATCTTGGCACGCGCGCTCAGACGTCGACCGTAACCCATGCGAAAGTCCAGAGGCGTCCCCGCCAGGAAAATCACATCCGCTTGCTCAAATGCGGTCTTTCGCGACGGCATGAAGTTGTAGGGATGCTCGCGCGGCAGGGTGCCGCGCGCAGCGCCGTTGACATAGACGGGGATATTGAACTGATGCGCAAAGCGATCGACTTCTTCATGCGCGCGACAGGTGCGTGTCTGCGTGCCGAACAACGCAACAGGGCGTTCGGCCTGCGCGAGAAGCTCGGCGACCTGCGCGACCATGTTTGGATCGCCGATGAATTCGGGCACAGGACTGCCGTCGGCGCCGCGCACGCGAAAGTTCTTGGGCATTCGCACCTTGCTTGGATCGACGCGTCCATCAAGGACATCGTGCGGAATCTCCAGGTATCCCGGCCCGGGAGCACCGTTCCACATTTCACGCAGCGCATGGCTCATCATTTCAGCGCAACGCTCGGTTGTCATGACCGACGAGGCGAACTTGCAGATGGGCGTCATCATGGGAACGTGCGGTAAATCTTGCAGGGCACCCATGCGGTATTGCTTTAATGGTCCGCCGCCACCGATTAGCAGCATAGGGCTCTCGGCGCGAAAGGCGTTGGCCACACCCGTGACCGCATCAGTCGTTCCCGGACCGGCGGTGACTACCGCACAGCCGATGCCGCAAATTCGCGCTGTCGCATCCGCGGCATGAGCAGCGACCTGTTCGTGGCGCACGTCGACGATCTTAATGCCTTCATCCAGCGCACCGTTATAGATATCGATGATGTGTCCGCCGGAAATTGTGAAGATGTGCCGCACGCCCTCTTGTCGGAGCATTTTCGCCACGATCTGTCCGCCCGTAATCGTTTCAAGCGGCGCCGTTACCGTCGGCGCGGCGGCCTTTTGCGGTGCTACCGTGCTCATGACCATCTCCGGTGGGTTTTCGTCGCCACGGCCGCGGCACCCGTGCCCTCGTCCCGCGTTCCTGCGATTGTCGGCGACGTGCCCTGGCAAGCTTCGCTGCGTCGCCCTGTGGTCGCGCGAAACCTACGCGACGACCATAGCTGCTCGGGTCGATCGTTTGGCATCGCAACACGATACTCAGCGCTTCGCAGCGTATCATTGACCGCTGTCAATTTTTCCCCGGCCGCTGCCACCGTAGCCCGCAGTAGCCTGTTTCGATCGAGGTCGCTCTTGACTCGTTTTGCCAGCCATCCACATTGCAGCGAACTTCGCCTACAACTTGCACGCAACGTCGTTATCGCGCAGCTGCCCGCGGATGCCGCGCTCGAACTTGAATCGCAGTTAACGGTTATTGATTGCCGCAAAGGCGATGTGCTGCTTTTGCAAGGCACGCACGACATGGAGCAATACTTCGTGCTTGAGGGGGTACTAAAGCGCGTCGTAAGCAATCCCGCCGGTAAGGAGATGATCCTGCGCTTTACGCGTGAAGGCGACATGGAAACGAGTTATGCGGCGTGGCGGCTGCAAACACCTGCGCCTTACAGCATCACCGCGGTCACCAAGGCACGGGTTGCAAAGCTTGCGCTGACACAGTGGGTCGCGTTCATAGAACGGCAGCCACAAGTTAAGGCGATCTTTGAGCTCGAAGTCATGCGGCACATGAGCGACATCATGGGGCACATCATTACTTTGCACCTGCTCGATGCGCCCGGTCGCGTGCGCCGCTTTCAGCGCAAGCTGCCACAGTTCTCCGACATATTGCCCAAAAAGGAGTTGGCTTCGTATTTGAATCTTTGCGCGGAAACGCTCAGCCGACTCAGCAACCGAGGCAAGATTCAGCTCAAGTAACCTGCGGCTACTTGTCCTGCGAGGCTTATAGCCATTGCCCACAGCGTAGCGCGCACAACCCGTGTAAAGGTCGCCGCGTCGATGCGCGGCCGAAGTCGAAAGCCCCCGACAAGCGCCAGAACCGATATCAGACTTAACGGCAAACTCAGTACAACAAGCGCAGAACGCAGCTGCCCTGAAGAAAAAAGACTGAACGCCTGCGCCGAGCGGCCGACAAAAAAAGACAAATTCAGCGCCTGTGTCATTACCAATGACGGCAGCTGGAGGGCGGAGAAATAAATCAGCAGGGGCGGCACCGCCACGTTTACCGCTCCGGAAAAAAATCCGCCAAGGCTGCCGAACACGAACGGGGCAAGGCGGGGAAAGCGCGCAAGCTGCGTCCAGTCGACTCGAGCTTGGTTCGACAAAACCAAATAGGCGACAATCATTGCAGACAAGAGCAGCTTCAGCGTGCGGGCATCTGCCACTGCGAGCACACGCGTGCCAACGATGGCGCCCAGCAGCACATAGGCCGCGACCGGCCAGTAACGGCGCAGCGTCGCACCCGCGTGGGCGCCGCGCACAATACTGATTGCGTTCAAAATGAGGTTGGGCACGAGGGTCGTCAAAACAGCCGTGCGCACGTCCGTGAGTAACGCCACAAACGGTGTAGAAATTAAAGGAAACCCGAATCCAATTGCGCCGTGGGCGACGCCCGCCACGACAATTGCAGCAAGCAAGGCGACCCACATCCAAAGCGGCCACTGCCCGAGCGCTTCCATGATTGGATACTAAATTGCGGGGAAACGAACCTTGCCGGACACCAGGTATCGTCGGCACCAGCAGTCCGGCATGCCGCAGCGCGCGCCACTATTTCGTGCGGCCGCGTTTCCTTCGAAAGTTACCTGTGCACCAGGCGGGGCCCGCTTTGCCCTCTGAGCACCATCAGGCGCGCGAGGTGCGCAGCGGCGCCAGGACCTCAAGTCGAGGTCTCCGCCATGGATGCGTTGGTACGCGCAATCAGTGCGCCGCGCACGGGTCGAATAACGAACCAGGCAAGCAGCGCCGCGATCGCATTCATCACGCAGGCGATGAGAAACACCGCACGCCAACTGCCCGTGGCCGCTGTCAAGATGCTCGAAAGCGGCACCAGAAAAGAAGCGGTTCCCTTTGCAGTATAGAGTGCGCCCGCATTGGCCGCGCCAAATTTGGTGCCGAACGTATCGGTGCAAGTTGACGGGAACAGGCTATAGATTTCTCCCCATGCGAAAAATACCAAGCCGCTAAGCAGTACGAACACCAGCGGATCGTTGCCGTAGTAATACAACAAAAGAATTCCAATCGCTTCTAAAGAAAAAGCGATCAACATCGTGCGCTCCCGGCCGATATTGTCAGAAACCCAGCCAAAAAAGGGGCGCGTCAAGCCATTGAGCACGCGATCTATCGAAAGAGCAAAGGTGAGCGCGGGCAGCGTCAACCCCAAAATACTGACCGGCAGTTCGGCGATCCTAAAGTCCTTGGCGATGGGCCCGAGCTGGGCAACGGCGGTCAGTCCGCCCGCGGCCACCAGTACAAATGCCACGTACAACAGCCAGAACGAAGGCTGCGCCAACATCTGCCACGTCGTGTAATCGCGCTTTGACTGAGGCACGGACGGAGCCCGCGAAGGCTTGGCAGCCCTGTTCGCCGCGGGCAAACCGGCAGCGCGCCTGGGGTCCGTAAGACCCAAGGCGAGGAAAAACACGACGGCACCTTGAATGATGCCAAAGTACAGGAACGCAGATTCATAGCCGTTTGACTTGATCAGTGCCGAGATTGGCAAAACCGTCAATGCCGAGCCGGCGCCGAACCCGGCGGCGGTCAAGCCAACGGCAAGACCGCGCTTATCGGCAAACCATTTGACGGCATTACCGACGCAGGTTCCATACACGGCGCCTGCGCCGATACCGCTGATGGCGGCGGCAATGTAGAGAAACGTGAGCGAATCGGCCATCGAATTCAGAACCCAGCCGACACCACAGAAAATCCCACCCCCCAGCACCACGGGACGTGGCCCGAACCGATCGACTAGATAGCCTTCAACGGGCACCAACCACGTCTCCGCCAAAACAAAAATCGAGAAAGCGACCTGGATGGCTGCCTTGGTCCATCCATACTTGTCCGCGATCGGATTGACAAACAGCGTCCAACCGTACTGCAGGTTGGCGATCATCGCCATGCAAGCGACGCCAAGAAAAAGTTGCAACCAACGATAGGACGTGGGCCGGGTGAGAGGGCTGCCCGACGGTATTGTCGATGCGCTCTCACTCATTTTTGTCTCCTACTTGACATCGGATCCTGACCAAAATCCGACTGGGCATTTC
>DASPWJ010000113.1:0-32701 GCA_035621895.1 Burkholderiaceae bacterium
TGGCTGCATTCTTGGTGCGAAGGGGGGGACTCGAACCCCCACGCCGGTGAAGGCGTCAGGACCTAAACCTGGTGCGTCTACCAATTTCGCCACCTTCGCGACGCGCCACAGTTCATCGCCGGGGCCGCACCGGTCGTAACAAAGCGCAGATAGCGGCGGCGCTAGTGTGAATTCTAATGCATCTGCGCCAGCCACCTGGCCAACGGGCGTTGGGGCGCCGCGCCGTGCTAGTTTTGCGTGCATGGGCATTAATCACTACGAAAATTTCCCAGTCGGCTCCTGGCTTCTTCCATCGCGACTTCGCGCGCCCGTCGTACAAATTTATCGATTCGCTCGCTACGCGGACGATATCGCCGACGAAGGTGATGCGCCTGTCGATCAGCGTTTGGCTGCGCTTGGTGCGCTGCGGGCCGATTTGGACCGGATGGAAGCGGGAACCTACCCGCCCGATGGCCGCTGGTCCGAACTGGCCGTCACCGCACGAACGCACGCGCTGCCGCTTGAGCGTCTACGTGATCTGCTTCGAGCCTTTGAGCAAGACGTGCGTGGAGCCTCCTTTCGCGACTACGAAGAACTGCTCGCCTATTGTCGGTATTCGGCCAATCCTGTCGGGCGCTTGTTGCTCGCCTTGTACCAGCGTCCGGAGCAACAGCTCTCCGAGTGGTCCGATAGCATCTGCACTGGCTTGCAACTCGTGAATTTTTGGCAAGACATCGACCGCGACTATGCCAAGGGGCGGGTGTATGTTCCACAATCCGAATTTGCGCGCTTTGGCGTCACTGCGGCCCAGATCGCGCAGCGCCGTCCCAACGAAGCGTGGAAGCAGATGATGGCAGCACAAACTCAAACCGCTCGGCGTTCCTTACTTGGCGGGCAACCGTTGGCGCGGGCGCTGGGCGGCCGCGTTGGCTGGGAATTGCAACTGATTATCCAGGGCGGACTGCGCATTGCCGAGCGAATCGACGCCGTCGATGGGGATGTCTTTTACCGGCGCCCGGTCCTACGCGCGACGGACTGGATTCGAATGTTTGCCCGCGCAGCGCTGGCAAAATGACGCCCGACGAGTATTGCCGCGATCGCGCAGCTGCAAGCGGCTCGAGCTTTTACTACAGCTTTTTATTCTTGCCGCCCGCACAGCGAAGTGCAATCACTGCGCTATATGCGTACTGTCGCGAGATCGACGACGCCGTGGACGAAGTGAGCGACAGCACGGTGGCTGGTGCCAAGATCGACTGGTGGCAAGCGGAAGTCGAGCGACTATTTGCTGGATCACCCCAACACCCGGTCACCCGTGCCCTGGAGCCTCACGTTGCTGCCTATGGGTTGACGAGCGAACGCCTGCTCCTGGTCCTCGAGGGCATGCGCATCGACCTCGCGCAAAATCGCTTTCTCGATTTTCCCTCTCTTGCTCGCTACTGTTACCTGGTAGCCGGTGTCGTAGGGGAGATGGCGGCGGGCATCTTCGGACTCAGCAACGAGGCAACGTACTCGTATGCACGTGAACTCGGGCTCGCGCTGCAGATGGTCAACATTTTGCGCGATGTCGGTGAAGACGCTCGCCGCGGTCGGATTTACCTGCCCATGGACGACATGCAGCGCTTTGGCGTCAAGGCTGCGGACATCCTAGCTGGCCGCTACGTCAAGGGTTTTGGCGCGTTGATGAATTTTCAAGCCGAACGCGCGCGCCAAGCATTTGCGGGGGCACTCGCACAGCTGCCGCCCGCCGACTACCGTGCGCAACGTCCCGGAATCATCATGGCGGCGATTTATGCCCGCCTGCTAGAGGAATTGGCGCGCGACGATTTCCGTGTTCTGCACCAACATATCTCGCTGACGCCGATACGAAAACTCTCCATTGCGTGGCGCACTTGGGTCTTTGGACCACCAGCTCGCATGCTGCATGCCGCCGGATCCGAGCACATGCACGCTGGCAGCGGCGCGGACCGATAAGGCGTGCGCGACGATCGACGGCCAATCGTAATTGGCGCAGGATGGTCCGGCCTGTCCTGCGCCGTGGAGCTGGTGCGCCAAGGCAGCAAACCCACCGTGCTGGAAGCCGCGCCGCAGGTTGGGGGCCGGGCGCGCATGGTCGAGCTCGACTTAGCCGGAAAGCGATTTCGGGTTGATAACGGCCAGCATCTGTTGCTTGGCGCATATCGCGACACGCTTGCGCTTATGCAGACGGTGGGAGTTGCGCCTTCGTCGGTCTTTACGCAATCGTCGTTTGCCATTTCGTATCCGGATGGCTGGCACCTTGCGGCAAAGCGCCTTCCAGCGCCCTGGCATTTAGCCCTGGGCGTCGCGGGGGCCCGCGCGATTCGCTGGTCGCATCGTTGGGCTCTAGCGCAGTGGGTGCAGCAGCAGCGGCGTCACGACTGGAGCGTGACGAGCGACATGCCCGCGGTCGACTTGTTTGCAAGCCACCCCGCTGAAGTAACGCGCCGCCTCTGGAGACCGCTTTGCCTGGCCGCGCTAAATGTGGGCCTCGAAGAGGCCTCCGCCCGTGTCTTTCTGACCGTGCTGCGCGACAGCCTCGGGGCCGAAGAATCCGCCAGCCGCTTGCTACAGCCTCGCACCGATCTGTCGTCGCTGTTTCCCGACGCTGCGATGCGTTGGCTGCAAAACAAAGGTGCGGATGTGCGTTTGCACTGCACGGCGCTGCAGGTTCAGTTGCTGCCAGACCAGAATGCTTGTCGGGTGCTGATGCGCGATGGGACCCATATCGATGGCCCGGCCGTAATTGCCGTGCCGCCCGATCGGGCAGCCGCATTGATTGATCATGGGCAGCCCACGCTTGCTGATGCGATTGCGACACTTCGCAAGCTGCGGTTCGCGCCAATTGGCACGGTATACCTGCGCTATTTGCCGACAACACGGCTAGCGCAGCCTTTTTATGCGCTGCTCGACGACCCCGCACGACATCGCTACGGGCAATGGGTATTTGACCGCGGCGCGCTGGACCCGGCGCTGGGCGGGATTTTTAGCGTCGTGATCAGTGGATCGGGGCCGCACCTGGAACTTTCCCGACAGGCATTGGGGCAACACGTTGCCGCCCAACTTAGCGCCGAGTTCGGCCTGCCCTTACCGCTGGAATATTTCACAATCGTAGAGAAGCATGCGACCATCGTTCCCGTGCCAAACCTGCAGCGCCCCCCGACGGCCCTACCGGCACCGGGCCTGTTGCTAGCCGCAGACTCGGCGCACAGTCCTTACCCGTCGACGATCGAAGGGTCGGTCCGCACTGGCCTGCAAGCTGCCCGGGCGCTTGCCTCCTTGGCCACCGAAAGCAAGCTAGTATCGCTGCGATGAACAAACCTCGCTGCGAACTCGAACTGCTGGCACCCGCCCAAAACGCCGATGTCGGCATCGAAGCAATCGAACATGGCGCCGATGCCGTCTATATCGGCGGACCGGCATTTGGCGCGCGCGTGCATGCGGCCAACCCGGTTAGCGACATTGAGCGGCTCGTGCGTCACGCGCACCGGTACGGTGCAAGGGTCTTCGTCACCCTCAATACGATCTTGCGTGACGATGAACTGGAAGGCGCGCGCCGACTCACACTCGAACTGTACGACGCGGGAGTCGACGCGCTGATCATCCAGGACATGGGGTTATTGGAGTTGGATCTTCCGCCGCTGCAACTGCATGCCAGCACGCAATGTGATATCCGAACGCCGGAAAAGGCAAGCTTTTTGCAGGACGTGGGATTTTCACAGCTCGTGCTGGCGCGCGAGCTTTCCCTTTCCCAGATCCGCCAGATTGCCGAGCACACGCCAGAAGCGTGCCTTGAGTTTTTCATTCATGGCGCCTTGTGCGTTGCCTATAGCGGCCAGTGTTACATCAGTCATGCGCACACCGGCCGCAGCGCAAACCGAGGCGATTGCTCGCAAGCGTGCCGCCTGCCTTATACGCTTCGCGACGCCCAGGGTCGTATCGTCGCGCACGAAAAGCACCTGCTATCGATGAAGGATAACGATCAGAGCGAGAACCTAGAGGCGCTCATCGATGTGGGCATCCGATCCTTCAAGATCGAGGGACGCTACAAGGACTTGGGGTACGTCAAAAACGTTACTGCACATTACCGACGGCTGCTCGATGACGTCCTTAAGCGGCGTAGCGATTTGCGCGCAGCCAGCGATGGCCGGTGCGAGTTTTTCTTTCAACCCGATCCTGGTCGAAATTTCCATCGTGGGAGGACGGACTATTTCGTCAACGGCCGCCGCGACGACATCGGAGCCTTCGACACCCCCAAGTACGCCGGCACGCCGATCGGTCACGTCGCGCGTGTGGCCGAGCATTATTTCGATGTCGTGCTCGACGAGGGCGTGGGCGATTTGCACAACGGCGATGGATTGACCTACTTCGATCAGCGGCAACAATTAATCGGAGTGCAGGTGAATCGCGCGGTACGGTTGCCCCTGCCGCAGGAAGCCCGTGGCGCGCAGACTTTGGCGACTGCCGTAACCTGGCGAATCGAACCCAACGAGGCGATGGGGGAGCTGCGCGATCTGCGCGTGGCAATGCCGCTTTGTCGCAACCGCGACCGGCAATGGTTGCGAACCCTCGAGGGTAGGACTGCGCAGCGAAAGATCGGCATCGATTGGCAGCTCGTTGAAAACGCCTCGGGGTTGCTACTGCGCGTGATCGACGCAAATGGGCATTTCGCTGCCGTGCCGGCACCACAGGAGTTTGAAGAGGCGCGCGACGCCGAGCACGCCGAGCGGGCGTTGCGCGAGAGCCTCAGTAGGCTGGGCAACACCATCTTTCAGGCGCAAGGTATTGATATCGCCTGGCAGCGGCCGCGCTTTATCACCGCCGCCGTAGCAAACGCCTGGCGCCGCGACGCCCTCGCACGACTCGAAGCAAATCGGGCTACCAGCTTGCCACGATTGGTTCGCAAAAGTCCGAAGCAACCGCCTGCCGTCTATTTCTCGGAGAGCCTTAGTTACTTGGGAAATGTCGCTAATCAACGTGCGGCGGCTTTTTACGCGCGCCATGGAGTCAAACTCATCGAGGCAGCCTTTGAGAATCACGCTGAACTTGGCGATGTCAGCCTTATGGTCACCAAGCACTGCATACGCTTTTCTCTGAGCCTATGCCCGCGGCAGGCCAAGGGCGTGACGGGTGTTCAGGGGACGATCCGCGCCGAGCCTATGACGCTAATCAACGGTAAGGAGCGCCTGCAGCTGCGGTTTGACTGCAAAGCGTGCGAGATGCACGTTATCGGGCGCATCAAGCGCTCGGTGCTGGTTTCCTCGCCCGCGGCGAAAATCACTTTCTTCGGGCCCCGGCCCAAGGCCGCATAAACCTTTGCTGCGCCAGTAACACATACCGACCGCCGCTGCGTCAAATTTACGCTGCTGCTTGCTCACGCGCGCCACGGCACGCGACCACCACGACGAAGGCAAAAGCACTTAGGCCTGCGCCGGCAAGAAAGCTTTGCTCGGCGCCGAAACGATCCCATAGCAGACCCGCCAGTGCACTGGCCACCAAGAGTGCCAGGCCGGCAACAAGATTAAAGACACCGAACGCTGTCCCCCGAAGTGGCTGCGGCGCCGCATCGGCAACCATCCGTGCCAGTAAACCCTCCGAGATGCCCATGTGCAGACCCCAGAGCCCGATGCCTGCCCACACCCATATCCACTCGTCGCTCCAGGCTAAGGCTAGGTCTCCGGCCGCCAGCACTACGAGGCCCAGCGCGAGGATCCCAGAGGGGTTTCTCCGATCAGAAAGTTTGCCAAATGGATAAGCAGTGAGCGCATAAACCGCGTTCATGCCCACAAAGACCAGTGGCACCAATGCCAGCGGCAGGCCGCCACGCTGCGCCCGCAATACCAGGAAGGCCTCGCTAAAACGCGCCAAATTCACGGCCGCACCAATGACGATCACCCACCAATATCGTCTTTCGAGGCCACGCAAGCCGGCGCGCGTGATCGAATTGCGCGCGCTCGCTTGCCCGGAACGCGCGGGTTCCTTTACCCCTAGATACAGCAGCGCGACTGCCGCAAACCCCGGGACGATCGCGACCCGGAAGACCGCACGAAAATCATTAGCCAGCAGCAGCATCAGCCCCATGGCCAGCAGCGGACCCATAAAGGCACCGGCCGTATCCAAAGCCTGGCGCAGCCCAAAGGCAGCGCCTCTTTTCTCGGCAGGTGCGATATCAGCAAGCAGCGAATCGCGCGGCGCCCCGCGTATCCCCTTGCCGGTACGATCGATAACGCGCGCCACCAGCACCATGCTTGCACTTGTCGCCAAGGCGAAGATCGCCTTCGACGCCGCACTTAACAAGTAGCCGAACACCGCCAGCGGCTTGCGTCGTTGCCAGTAATCGGAAAGCACGCCGGAGAAGACTTTGGCGATCATTGCGGTAGCGGCGCCAGTGCCTTCGATCAATCCGACGACGAATGTCGTCGCTGCCAGATTCGTCACCAGAAAAACGGGAAGCAAGCTGTGGATGAGTTCGGAGGACACGTCCATCAACAGGCTTACGATGCCCAACATCCAGATCGCACGCGGCAGTCCCGCGCGCTCGGGGCCGGCGCCTGACGTTGAGGCGGTCACGGCAAAGCGCTACGTTGCGCGCAATTGCGCGAGTGCTTGCTCGACTCGATCGACCGCAACGATCTCCAAGCCCTCGATCGCGTGTCGCGGCGCGTTGGCTTTGGGGATCAGCGCTCGGGAAAAACCCAACTTGGCCGCTTCTTTGAGCCGCTCTTGACCTCTTGGTGCCGGCCGCACTTCACCCGCAAGCCCGACCTCCCCAAAGGCCACTAGGCCCCGTGCCAGCGGCCGATCGCGCATCGAGGAGCTCACGGCCAATAACACCGCAAGGTCTGCCGCCGGCTCCTCGATGTGAACGCCGCCGACCGCATTGACGAAGACGTCCTGATCGAAAGTTGTCACCCCCGCGTGGCGGCTCAGGACTGCAAGGAGCATGGCCAGACGCTGCGGCTCAAGCCCCACGCACAAGCGGCGCGGGTTGGGTACATGGGCCGCGTCAACTAGAGCCTGGATCTCCACCAACAAAGGACGTGAACCCTCCTGTGTGGCCAGCACGCACGATCCGGCCACCAGTCCACCCTTGCCGTCGACACCGTGCTGCGAGAGAAAAAGTGCCGAAGGATTGGCAACGCCGCGAAGTCCCCGATCGGTCATCGCAAACACACCGAGTTCGTTGACGGCGCCAAAGCGATTCTTGAAGGCGCGCACCAAGCGAAAGGAAGAATGACTGTCTCCTTCGAAGTACAGCACGGTGTCGACCATGTGCTCGAGAACGCGCGGTCCGGCCAGGGCCCCTTCCTTGGTCACGTGCCCGACCAATATGAGGCTGACGGCACTTTGCTTGGCCAAACGAGTAAGGGCGGCGGCACACTCGCGCACCTGTGACACGGAACCGGGTGCCGACCCCAGCTGGGCGCTATACAGGGTCTGGATGGAATCGATCACCACCGCGCGCGGCCGCTCGCGTTCGATCGCAGCGATGATGCGGTCCAAATCGATTTCGCTGGCGATGCGCAACTGCGGCAGTGTTCCGGCTTCGATACCCAGGCGCTGGGCGCGCAACGCGATCTGTCCGACCGATTCCTCGCCACTGACATACAAGACGCGGTGATGACGTGACATTGCCGAAAGCGACTGCAGCAAAAGCGTGGATTTGCCGATCCCCGGATCACCGCCGATCAAAACGACGCCACCTTCGACCAGTCCGCCACCGAGCACCCGGTCAAATTCGTCCAGACCGCTCGATGTTCTTTCCAGATCCACCGCGGGCACTTCGCCAAGCGCCGTGACTTCGGCCGCGGGCGCAAGGCCAACGCGATGTGCGCGCGCCGTTGCCCCGAGGCCAGCAGTTGCTTCGGTAAGCGTATTCCAGGCTGCGCAGTGCGGGCACTGTCCCGACCACTTGGCGCTGCTACCACCACATGCGCTACAGACAAAGCGAGGGCTCGCGCGACTCACGCCCAACGCCTCAATTCGCGCCGTATGCGATCTGCCCGAAGTGCCGCAGTGTTCGACGAGGGTCCCATGCTCAGTCCCACGCGACCTCCTCGCGCACGCGCGCCGGCAAACCGCTTAGCAGTTCGTAGCCTATTGTCCCTACACGTTCCGCGAGCTCGTCCACGGCAATGTTCTTACCCCACAGCTCCACCGCGCTGCCCGCCTCGATGCCATCGACTTCGGTCACGTCGATCGTCAGCATGTCCATCGAAACACGGCCCACCAACGGCACGCGCCGGCCCCCCACCCAGACCGGCGTTCCCTCTGGGGTGGCTCGCGGGTAGCCGTCGGCATAGCCGCAGGACACGACGCCGATGCGGCTGTGACGCGTAGCCATCCACAAACTGCCGTATCCGACGCGCTCGCCCGGCGACAACTCGCGCACCGCAAGCACGCGCGCCTGCAATACCATCGCCGGTTGCAAACCCAGACTGGCGGCACTCACGCCGACCGCGGGCGAGGCGCCATAGAGTGTGATTCCTGGCCGCACCAACTCCGCACCGCGCGCCGGATGCAAAAACAGCGCGGCCGAATTGGACACGCTCCAGCTTCCACTCCAATCCGGGGCCAATGCCAAAAGCGCCGCGTGCTGCGTCTGGACGCTGGGCAGGGGCGTTTGTTCACGATCGGCGTTAGCCAAATGCGTCATGAGCGCGGTGACCCGTACATGCGCAAGCGCCGCCAGGCGCGCACGCGCCAACGGCACCTCGCGGGCGGCAAAGCCTAAGCGGTTCATGCCGGTGTCGATTTTCAGAAAGACGTTGATCGGCGCGGTCGCGGGTTCGCGCTCGAGCATCTGTACTTGCTCCATACTGTGGACGACGATGGTGAGTTCGAGCTCGCGGACCAGCGCAAAATCGCTGGGCGCAAAGACTCCCTCAAGCAGCAATATTGGTTTGCGCCAACCGGCGGCGCGCGCACGCTGCGCCTCGTCGGTCTCGAGCAACGCCAAACCGTCGGCGCTCGCAAACGCGCGGACCGCGTTTTCAATGCCATGGCCGTAGGCGTTGGCCTTTACCACGGCCCAGACCGGCCGTGCGCCGGCGCGCGCACGTGCCTGAGCGAGGTTGTGCGTCATGGCCTTCACGTCCACCAAAGCTTGCAGCGGACGGGACGTTTGCAAATGGCTACGGGTCACAAAGGATGATCCTTCCCCAATACCATGCAAGAATAGCGTTTGTTTTCTTTCAGTGCTGGCCGCTGCGTGCTATAAGAAGTGGGCCACCGCCGAATCACACGTTGCCTAGAATCCGCGCCACTTCGTTGACCCGTCTCGCCCCATGAACCGCGGCTTTTATACCGTGATGGCCGCGCAGTTCTTTTCCTCTCTTGCGGACAACGCGATGCTAATAGCAGCCTTTGAGCTGCTACAGGAGCTGCACGCCTCCGATGCGATGCGGCCCATGCTCAAGCTGTTTTTCTTTATTTCCTACGTCGTTCTTGCCGCCTTCGTTGGGGCCTTCGCCGACTCCATGCCGAAGGGACGAGTGATGTTTCTGACAAATGGCATAAAGCTCGCGGGCGGCGCGCTCATGCTCGTTGGTGTCCACCCCTTGATCGCCTATGCGGTAATCGGCTTTGGCGCAGCTGCTTATTCGCCAGCCAAGTACGGCATCGTTACCGAAATGCTGCCGCCCGAAAAGCTGGTGGCGGCCAATGGATGGATCGAGACCCTGACGGTCGCCTCGATCGTACTGGGTTCCTTTGTTGGCGGCGTGCTGGTATCCGCCCGCGTCAGCGCGCTACTGGGTTCGCTTGGCGCACCGCTTCACAAAGGGATCGAGCTAAGCGTGAGCGAGACCGCTATAGGGGTCATCTGCCTGCTGTACGGGGTTGCCGCACTGCTGAATCTGGGCATCCCGGACACTGGCGTGCGCTATGCGCCGCAGAAGCTCTCACCAGTAGGCATGATGAAGAACTTCGCCCACTGTGTGCGAACGCTCTGGACGGACAAGCTCGGACAGATATCGCTGGCCGTAACAACGCTGTTCTGGGGCGCCGGTGCGACGTTGCAAGTACTGGTGATCGCTTGGTCGCAACATGCCTTGCGCATGGGCCTTTCGCGTGCAGCGATTTTGCAATCGGTGACCGCGATCGGTGTAGCCGCCGGTGCGATCGGGGCGGCAGGACGGGTACGATTGCGCCAATCGTTTTCGGTGCTTCCCTACGGCGTGGCGATGGGACTCGTCGTGGTACTAATCTCGGTAATCGATTTTCGAGTCTTTCCACCCGGAGGAATCAGCTTTGGCACGATCTACATCGGCTGGGCAACGCTTGCAGCCGCGGTTTTGATGATGCTCGTCGGTGCGTTCGCAGGCTACTTCATCGTTCCGATGAACGCACTGCTGCAGCATCGCGGCTATGTGCTGCTTTCCGCCGGCAATTCGATTGCGGTGCAAAATTTCAACGAGAACCTCGGGATTCTCGTCATGGCTGGCATTTACACGCTGCTCATCTTATCGGGGATCTCGATACGCACCACGATGGTTTCCTTGGGAGTTTTTGTTGCCGGCACCATGGCGCTCGTGATTTGGCGACACAACAGCAACCAGAAGCAGTTTGATTCGCTCGCGCTCATCGGCGACACACACCACGGCGGCGGGGAACCGCAAGCCTAGACCTCGTTGGGCCGGGCCGTGGGATCATTCGTTAATCGCGAATACGTCTGGCGCGCAAAACACAGATCGTCCCAGACCTTGGACTTGTCAGCCAAATTGCGCAACAAGTACGCCGGGTGATAGGTGACAATGACTGGGTAGCAATCGGAGCCCACGGCGACCTGATGTGCGCGCCCGCGCAAGCTGGCAATCGAGGCGTCGCTGGCCAGGACTGCCTGAGCGGCAAAGCGGCCCATGACTACGATAAGCCGCGGATGCAGCAATTCGATCTGGCGTCGCAAAAACGGCGCACACGCGGCCACTTCCGCCTCTTCGGGATTGCGATTGCCGGGCGGCCGGCATTTGAGCACGTTGGCGATGAAGACGGCCTGCTCGCCGGATCGATCACGGCCTAATTCGACTGCCGCCAGCATGTTATCGAGCAGTCGCCCAGCTTGGCCGACAAATGGTTCACCGCGCGCGTCTTCTTCGGCCCCCGGTGCCTCACCGATGAACATCCAGGTAGCGTTGCGATTGCCTACCCCGAAAACAGTTTGCGTTCGGCTTTGGCACAAGCCGCAGGCCGTGCAGGCCGCAACGGCCTGCTCCAAGCCTTCCCAATCCAACTGCGATGGTGCTGGCCGAGTCTGTTGCTTCAATAAAGCTGGCGGAGGCAATACTGCGCGCTCACGCCAAAGCGGGCCAAGACCAAGGCTGTGCCAGAGTCTGGCGCTTGTTGCGCTTATGCCCACGAGGCCGGTCTCACAAGGCAACGCGCATCACGATCGCGTCTTCGCGTCCACGGCGTGCCGGGTAGTAGCCGCGCCGGATTCCGATGGGTTCAAAGCCGTACTGCCGGTACAGTCGCAGCGCCTCCGTGTTGCTGGGGCGAACCTCCAGCAGCAGGAAGCGCGCGCCGTACTCACGCATCGTGCGTGCCATCCAGTCGAGCATCTTCCAGCCGTAGCCACGGCGCTGCATTTGCGGATCGACGGCAAGATTGAGCAGGTGCGCCTCGTCAACCGCAAGCATCGCAACTGCGTAAGCGATGATGGTGTCGATCTCCGAAACCAACGTCCACGCGCTGTAGCCGCTTCGCAGCGCATCTTCGAAATTGCCAGTGGTCCACGGAAAGGGATAGATCTTCTGCTCAAGGCGCATGACCTCGGGAATGCGCCTCGGCGACAAAGGTACAAATCGCTCCAGTGCCGGTTGCACTAAGGCGCTCATAACTGTGCACCCCAGGTCGATGCGCGCCGCTCAGAAACCGTAAGGGCAACTCGTTCCCGAATATAGGCCGGCGCCGCCTGTTCAGGCGGCAAAAGCTCTCCGCGTAGAAATTTTTCGTGCGCAAGTTGCGCAAAGACGGCGCCGTTCACTGCCACATCGCACAAAAGCGCAGCGGCGCTGCCGAGGTGAGGTTGCATCCAGCCAGCGTTACCGGCACAGCAGTCGGGTTTCCAAATGGACACGAGTTGTGGCAATGCGCTTGCCTCGCAAAGCGAAGGCGGCGCCATCTCGCTCCATGCGCCGTCACAGACATCATATACGGCCCAGTAGGCCTGCTGCATGCGCGCATCGGCTGCCGAGAAGATGCGGCAGCGCGTCTTCTTCGCGGATACAGACGGCTCAGTTACTTGCGCGGTCGCGGCAAGCAGCTGCAAATTGCCCACCGCAATGACCGGCCGAGCCGTTGCCAAGGCCAGCCCTTGGGCAATCGTACAAGCCACCCGCAGACCGGTGAAGGAGCCCGGGCCACTGCCAAATGCGAAGGCATCGCAAAGTTCGGGTTGTAGGCCCGCTTGCGCAAACAATCGATCAACCATGGGCAAGACGTGCTCAAGATGCGTATCGCCCGCCTGCCCCAGCAGCGTCTGGACGTCTTTGCCGCGCGAGAGCGCCAAGCAGCAGCGCTCGGCGGCCGTATCAATGGCAAAAATTGTGGGAACCAACGCGTTGCGCACTCAGGGCCGCCGGCCTCGTCCAAAACCTGCGCCACGGCGCTCGTGCTCTTCGCGGATCTGGTCGCGCAGCTGGCGACGCTCCTGTGGCGATAGCCGCATTCCCGGGGGCGCCGCGCCGCCTTGCCGGGGGCCGCCGCGTTTAAGCAGCGCTTCGCGCTCTTCGCGGCTAAGCCGACGTATCGCCTCCCGCTGTGCTGGCGACAGGTTGCGCCAACCGTTGCGGGGGAAGTCTCTCTGCGGGGACTCTCCGCGCAAGGGCTCGGTCGCTTCCTCGCCAGGCGGCGCAAGCGGTGCAGTGCCCTGCACCGGAGGCGCCGGTGGAGGCAAGGGCAAAGGCGTCTGGCCCCAGCCGGGGCTGATCAGGCCACTGCAAAAAAGGCCAAACAGCGCGCCCAGAGCGGGAGCGAAGCGGCTGCGTTTCATCGAATGAAAAATGCGTCCCGTCCGCGCAAGCGCAAACCGCGCGAGCGGGCGACGAATTTCGCTTTTCGCTGGCGGTTGCGGTTCAATGTTAGGCAAGCCACCGCCAAACCGCCATCGGTGGCGGTGCAAAAACACACCGCCCTGCGGTAAATTCTGTAACACTTTGTGCCTTCGGCCTTCGTGCGGCCACCCAGAACGTACCATGGCCGGCGCGCTTCGCGTGACCGGCCGGTGGCGCAAAGGCGGCGGATGCTCTACCGCCGCATCCAGGAGCGATACCATGAACAAGCCGCCATCCCACAAAATCCTTGTCGTCGACGATGACCAGCGCCTGCGAGATCTGCTGCGCCGATACCTAAGTGAAAACGGCTTCACGGTTTTTACCGCGGAATCCTCGCAGGCGATGAATAAGCTTTGGCTGCGTGAGCGCTTCGATGTGCTGATTCTGGATCTGATGATGCCGGGCGAAGACGGGTTGTCGGTTTTGCGGCGCCTGCGCGCAAGCAACGACCCCACCCCGGTGATCATGCTCACAGCCAAGGGCGGTGACGTCGATCGTATTGTTGGCCTGGAAATGGGGGCGGACGACTACCTCGCCAAACCGTTCAACCCTCGTGAATTGCTCGCCCGGATTAATGCCGTTTTGCGGCGCAAGGCGCCGACGGAAGTACCCGGCGCGCCTTCGCAAGAACCGGTGAGCGTGACCTTTGGAGAATTCTCCCTTGACCTGGCCACGCGCACTCTGACCAAGTCCGGCGAGGCAATGCCGCTGACAACAGGCGAGTTTGCCGTCCTGAAAGTGTTTGCACGCTACCCGAAGGTACCGTTATCGCGGGAAAAATTGATGGAAATGGCGCGCGGCCGTGAATACGAAGCCTTTGACCGCAGTCTCGATGTTCAAATATCGCGCCTGCGCAAACTCATCGAACCGGATCCGAGCAAACCCCGCTATATCCAGACCGTCTGGGGTCTGGGCTACGTTTTTGTTCCCGACGGAACTAGTTGAGGCGCCTCTTTTTGAAAGTGCGCTCCCCGCCGCTTTTCTGGCGCACCTTATTGCTGATTGTCTCGTTGGCCGTAGCCAGCCTAGTGGCATGGGTGCCGACTGTCCGGGTCTTTGAGCGCGAGCCGCGCGCGCACCAAATTGCGGAACAAGTCGTCTCGATCATCAACGCCACTCGCATCGCCTTGGTGTACTCCGATCCGGAGCGGCGCCGGGACTTGATGGCCGATCTTCTGGAGAACGAAAGTCTGCGCGTGGTTCCGCTCGAACCCAGTGATCGGGTAAAGCCGCTTCGTGATTCAGCGCTGTTACGACTGGTAGAACAGGAGGTGCAGCGGCGCCTGGGAGCCAACACACGGCTCGCCTCCGAGGTAAACGGTATCGGCGGCTTCTGGGTGAGCTTTTCCATCGACGAAGACGCCTACTGGGTCTACATCGAGCGCGACCTTTTACGACGCGACATCGGCCGCGGCTGGGTCGCCTGGGCAGCGCTCGCCACGATGTTTTCTTTGCTGGCGGCAATCGCCATCGCACGTCTGGTAAACCGGCCTTTGGCGGCATTGTCCGGCGCCGCAGGCGATTTGGGAGCCGGACGAATTCCTTCACCGCTGCCCGATAAGGGGCCCATCGAAATCCGAACCGTCAACCGCAGCTTTAACCGAATGGTCTCAGATCTGGAAAAACTCAATCGTGATCGAGCAATCCTGCTCGCCGGGGTTTCGCACGACCTTCGCACACCCCTGACGCGCATGCGTCTGGAGCTTGAGATGAACGAGCTGCCCGAGGCAAGTCGCGAGGCAATGATCGGCGATCTTGAGCAAATGGATTCGATTGTTCGCCAGTTTCTCGACTACGCGGTACCGACGCCTCAGCGTGGGGCAGAAGAAGTCGATCTCTCCGCCCTCGTGCGCGAGGCCTTGGTTCGCAATCGACTGCTGGCACCTACGGGCGGCGGGACGGGGGGAACCGAAGCGGATGCTTCGGTGGCCCAGTTTGTTCAACTAAAAGCAGACGTGCAGCCGGGAATCTTCGTACTTGGCCATCGCACGGAGTTGGCGCGAACCGTGGACAATTTGTTGAACAACTCGCAACGCTACGGACGCTGCCCCGATGGGTCCTTGCAACTGGAGATTCATTTGCATAGCGATGGCAACGAGGCCGTGCTGATGGTTGCCGACCATGGGCCGGGCATCGCACCCCAGGAGATTGGCCGCTTGGTGCGTCCATTTGAACGCGGTGATCCGTCTCGCTCCGGTGCTGTTGGCGCGGGCTTAGGACTAGCGATTGTTGAGCGGGTCGCTCGGCTACATGGGGCGCGGCTGGATTTTCACCGCAACGAGCCCACGGGGCTGCGCGTCGAGTTGCGCCTGCCGGCGCAGAGCCGGCCAACGGAGGCTTTGCCCGCGGCCAGCAGCGCGCCACCCTAAGACGTATTACGCTATCGGTTTTCGCAGTAGCGCAGTTTGCGCCAGTTGGACAAATGCAACCCACGAAACCCCGGTACGCCCTTGGATCCGCGGCACTGATGATCGGCAGCGCGGTAAATTATTTCGGCGACCGCCTTCTCGGCGTACACATGGAGCTTTGGCACGGCTTCTCGGGGCTAACGAGCGCCGTCTTGTGGCTGGACGTGTTTATTGTGCCGTTTTTTGCGGGCTTAGTCGTCGCTTGGGTCTTTGGGCAAGGTGGAAAGTGGCTTTGCTACTTCCCGCCGCTCATCGTGCGCTTTATCAGCTATGGACAGCTGCGCTACCTTGGCGAGATCCCTACAGGCAGCACACTGATACCTTTAGGCTGGTGGGGGTTTTTCGTCATTCTCGCCATAGAGGGCGCCGCCTTCGGGGGAATTTTGGGCGAAGTTTTTGTTAAGCGCATTTACACGCGATCGGCCGCTGCAAAAGCGGCCTCGACAGCGCCGGATCGCAAGCAATGAAGCCGCACATACAGCCTGGCCCGGAAGGGCGCGAGCGTCGATCGCGCTTTCTCGCCGCGACGGTGATTACGTGCATGGCGCTACTAGTGATCGGCGGCAGCTTGCATGTCGTCATGATTGGCTCTACACGCATGGGCGAAATGCGCGAGAAGGCAACGTACGATCTGCGCGAAGAGTCGTCGCACCTGCGCGCGGCCGGTGAGGACCTTGCCTTGCACGAGCGCAATGAACACCAAAAAGCGCGTGTTGCCGCCGCGGGCGCTGGTTACAGCGTAGAAGAAGCTCAGGCCTTGTTGAGCAAGGAGCGCTGGGACGAACTCGACTCGATGGCAACCATCCCCGCCGGTTCTTTTGCGATGGGCACCAACTATGATCGAGCCGACCCGCAGGACCACCCGATGCACACGGTGAATTTGCCGGAATACCGCATCGACAAGTATCTCGTCACCAATGCGCAGTACGCGCGCTTTCTCGCCGAGACGGGTCATCGGCCGCCGTCCACATGGAAAAACGGCCGTATACCCGACGGTGAACTGCTCTACCCGGTAACGCTGGTCAACTGGTACGACGCCCAGGCCTACGCCGCATGGGCCGGCAAGCGCCTGCCGACCGAGGCCGAGTGGGAAAAGGCTGCGCGTGGAGCCGACTCGCGCCGCTGGCCGTGGGGCAATACGATGGATCCGAAGCGGCTAAACACCTATTACAATGTCGGGTCCGCGACAAATGTGGACACCTACAAAAACGGTGTAAGCCCGTACGGCGTCTTTGACATGGCGGGCAATGTCAGCGAGTGGGTCGAGGATGACTTCCTGCCTTACGAAGGCAGCGATGCCCCCGCCGACATCTTCCAGGGCAAAGTCAGCGTAAGCAGAGGGGCGGAAGATCGCGCAATGAAAATCTCCGACCAGATCCCTGTCAATCGGCATTACAAGGTGCTGCGCGGTGGATCATGGAAGGGCGATCCTTTTTCCACCGCGACTTACCATCGGGGGTACAACTGGCCCAATTACGCGTCGGATTTTTTTGGCTTCCGTTGCGCCACGGACGCCGCCGGGCCGGTGGCAAAAGCCCGATGAGTCGAACACTTTGTCGCATCTTCCCGGCATTGTTCGCCGGCATGTTCGCGTCGCCTGCGTGGTCAAGCGTCAACAGCTACCGCTTTTTGCATGTCACGATCGAAACACCCTGGCACCTTTTCTTGTTTTTGCTCATGGGCGTTTTTGCGCCTTTTATCCTGATGGTCGTGCTCATGTGGCGCCATTCGCTGCGAAAGCGCGAGCGGCCGGATGTGCAGAACCCGAGCAAACCACCGCAGCCGTAGCTCACCGATGCTGCTCTGGTACCGGATATTTGGCGCGATGTGCCCATTGCCTTGGCTGCGGCAGCTAGCGACGGTCTTCGTGCTTGGAGCTGCCGCGGCGGCGCTGCCCGCGGCGGCCGCGCAGGAGCCTTCTACGGAAACTAGCGGCACGCAAATCCTGCAATCGTTTGAGAAGGCTGCTGCGGCCAATCCGCAGACCGATGTCGCTACCGATCGGACGCGTCGTTGGGTGATGTTCGCGCTGGGTGCGCCGCTACTAATTCTTCTGCTGATAACCGGATCGTTGGGAATTGCCATGGGTGTATATGGCAAACCAGTCTATCTTGCGCATATGGTGTTCGCCGGTTTGAGCGTGACTCTGGCAATCGTCCACGCGATCGTCGGCATCGTCTGGTTTCGCCCGTTTTGAGCAACGCGGATCGCGCCAGCGGTCTTGCGCCGGCACCTGGCCGGCTTGTCGCTGCGCTGTACCTTTTTAGTGGCGCATCCGGTTTGTGCTACGAGGTGCTTTGGGCGCGCATGCTCTCAGCGCAATTTGGCGTGAGCATATTCGGCGTAGCTGCGACTGTAACGGCGTTCATGCTCGGCCTAGGCGCCGGCTCTCTTCTTGCCGCCGGTTACAAAGCAACGTCCCACACGGCGCGAGCTCTGAAGACTTTTTCGCTGCTCGAATTGTCCGTCGCGCTGTACGCGCTGGCCTTGCCAGCGCTCTCTGAAGTCGGCGGACCAGCGCTGGAATCACTTGCTGCGCAGACGGCCTGGTGGCAGTGGTACGCAATGCAGGCGGCGGTTGCAATCTTCTTGCTGGCGCTTCCGGCAGCAGCGATGGGAGCAAGTTTTCCGATAGTGCTGCGAGCCTACGACTGGTCGCCCCAATTGCTCGGACGCCTCTATGGACTAAATAGTCTGGGCGCTGCGGCTGGCGCCCTGATTAGCCTTGCACTATTGGCGGCATTGGGTTGGTCCGCGGCGCTGCGCGCGATTGCAACGTGTGGAATTCTTGTTGCCGGCGCAGCTTGGCTGCTCGGGTGGCAAGCTTCGCAGCGGCCTAAAACAGCCCGGGTCGGGCTGGGCATCGACTTAGCCTTGGAGCAAGCCCCGCGACGATTATTGATCGCCTACGCAGCGGTTGGCGCCTGCGCGCTGATGCTCGAGATGGCATGGACGCGCCTGTATGGCATCGTCATGCTGCGAACCGAGTATGTCCTAGCGATCATTCTGGCGGTATACCTATTGGGAACCGCCGCGGGAAGTTTGCTTGCAGCGCGCGCGCAGCATGCGCGCTGGCTTGTCGTAGCCGTTCCCGTGGTGGCAAGCGGCTGGACGCTGCTGGCGCTTTGGACCTTGCCCGTGTTCTCGGTTTGGATGCAGGAGCAGCATTTTGCGTCGCTCTCGTCGGCGCTTACCGCGCAAGCGCTGGCGCTGGCGCTGTGCACTTTGCCAACGACGATTGCGTTGGGCGCATGGTTGCCGGTATTGGCACACCGCAACTTCTCCTCCCTTGAAGACCCATCCCGCGCTGTCGTGCTCTACAGCGCCAATTGCGCGGGAGCCGCTATCGGCGCGGTCTTCACGGTCTTGGTCGCAATCCCGCTGCTGGGAACTGCCGCAAGCGTTGGCTTGGCCGCGTTCTTGCTCCTAGGGCTGGGACTAGCTCTGGGTGCCCCGCGCAGCTTGGCGGTGGCCCTCCCTGTGGCCTTTGCCGCAGCTTGGCTACTTCGAGCGTTTCCCGAACCCAAACGCATGCTGCCTCCGCAACCCGCGGCCGTCGAGCAGCTTGATCGCTATGAGGATGCGCTCACCTTGAACCACGTTGTCCAAGGGGTCGATGGGCAGCGCACCTTGCTCACCGATCTGCAGCACATGGACGCCTCAACGGATCCAGCTGCGGTACAAATACAGGCCGACCAGGCTCGATTGCCCTTGTTGCTGCACCAAGCCCCGCGGAGCATTCTGTTCCTGGGCTTGGGGACCGGAATCTCCGCCAGCGGGTCGCTGGGCTACCCCGAGTTAGAACGCACCGCTGTCGAGCTATCGCCCGGCGCGATCGCCGCAGCAAGGTCGTGGTTTACGCCGGTCAACCGCGACGTGGTGCGCAATATGCGGGTAGTGCACGACGATGCACGTCACTTCCTGGCGGCGAGCGGGCAAAAATATGACGTAATAGTCGGTGATCTGTTTCATCCCGATCTGGCCGGCATGAGCAACCTGCTGTCGGTCGAACAGTTCCGGCGGGCACGCAATCACTTAGCGTCCGGCGGCATCTTTGCGCAGTGGATCGCGCTAAACCAGTTTGACCGTGAATCCTTGAACACGGTCTTGCGAAGCTTCCAGCAAGTTTTTCCCGACGCGCAAATCTTCCTTGACGGGATGCACTTGGCGATGGTCGGATCGCCAACGCCCCTAGTCAGTGGCCGTGCGGTTGCAAGGAACCTGGCCGGCCGTACGGCCGAGCAGATCGACGAGTTAACTGGCAAGGAGGGAGCCGGGACCTGGCTGGGACGCTATTGGGGGCCCATCGCTGCGGGGGTCGGACCCGTGCAAAGTGAAATCCGTCCGGTAATCGAATTTCGTCTGCCGCACCTGCGTTACCAGGAGCAAGCGCCTTTGTTGGAAATCTTGCAAATGCTTTTGCGGCGGCGACCCGATGTTGCAACCGCAAGCGAGCAGCTGGGAATCGAGCCCGCTGAGCAACAGTCCTTTGCCAGTGGGTACGTCGCCAGCGAGCTGGCCGTGCAATCTTGGCTGGCCTTCATGGCCTCGGACACGACTCGCGCCCGCCAGATAACCCGATTGGCATTTGAAACCAACCCGCGAGATCACTGGATCGCAAGTGCACTGGCCGATGAACTCTTTGAGGCAGCTGCCCAAGACCATGCACTCGATGAACGCCGCACGCTCGAGCGCATCTTGCGTATTGATCCTGACCATGTTGAGACACTGCGTGCGTTGTGGCGCTTGGATCGCAATGGTGGACGGCCAACTGCCGCTGCGGCATTGCAGCGGCTGTGCCAAGTTGCTCCGCTTGATGCCGAAGTTGCTACGTCCTGCCAACGGGCGCAATTTGCACGATCAGAATGAGAATTGATCGCCCGCAAGAGGTGAAAGCGCTGCTGTGGACCGCAGGCGCACGGTGTCGCCAGGTAAACGACAAAAACCCGTCTAGCGACAGACACAACGACCTGCGTTGTATGCGATTGGGGTACGCTTAGCATGATATGTCCTACTCCGCCCAGACTCGTCTGCGTCAGATACCGGTACGGGTGATGCCGTCGGGTTCCTCGCCCGTAGCAGGACCCAAATCGATCCCGTTTCATGGCCGCCGCCGAGCCGCGCAATTGATTGCGCTGGCGCTCATCGTGCTCGTGCCAACGACGGGTTTATTTCGCATTGATCCGATAGCCGGTGCTTTGGTAATTCTTGATCGGCAGATCTGGTTTTCTGACTTCTTCCTGTTTTTCGGCTTGTGGATTTTTCTCGCGACGCTGCTTGTGTTTTTATATTCGCTAGCGGGGACGGTCTTTTGCGGATGGGTCTGCCCGCAAAACAGTGTTGCGGAGTGGGCCAACTTCATGACCCGCAAATTTTTGGGAAAACGCGCCGAGGTCAGTTTGGATGGTGCACCGGTGCGTGTCACGGCATCTAAGGACCGGCTGCGTAACTGGATCTTGCTTGGCCTTTGCTTCATTGGCGCCTCGATGGCCATTGCCCTGGTACCGATGCTGTACTTTTACCCTCTACCGGTCGTGTGGTCTTTTGTTCGTCTGCAACCCGATCCGGCGCTGGCCGGGTCGCTGCACTGGATTTACGGCGTATTCGTGCTCATCGTGCTGCTCGACGTGACCGTGATTCGCCATTTTTGGTGCCGCTTCATATGCGTATATCGGGTCTGGCAGCACTCATTTAAAACGCGCCAGACGCTGCACATTGCGTATGACGCAAGCCGCGCCGCCGATTGTGTGGGCTGCAATTACTGCACCACACAATGCTTCATCGATCTGGATCCGCGCAGCACCGACGTTTTTGATAGTTGCATTAACTGCGGCGAGTGCGTCGATGCGTGCAACCGCATGCATCAAAAGCAAGGCTCGCGAGGTCTGCTTCGCTTTGAATTTGGTGAGCGCACCGGACGTGCCGAGGCTTTCGCGCGCAAGCGCAACAACGAGTACTCGATGCTAGGGCGCTCGCGCTGGGCGCTGCCGTTTAGCTTTCTTGGCCTAGGCATGTTTGCCTGGGGATTATGGAGCTACGAGCCTTACCACTTGTCGGTGGACCATCGCACGGCCCTTGCCGGGCAGGCCATCACCGATTACCAGATTGCCATTGCCAACAAACGCTATCGCGAGGCGGACTTGCATGTGCATGTGTCAGGAATCGACCCTCGCGATTATCGTCTGAGTGCCCAAGCGCTAAAGCTCGGACAGGTGCAACACCAGTCCTTGACCTTGTCGATCTCACCCCAACTCAAACACGGACTGTATCCAGTCCAGATCGATGTGCAGGCGCAGGACGGATGGGTCGGCCACTTCCAGTTTCAGCACTTTGCCGGATAAGCGCCACGGGTGCGCCCAAGCTTTTGGCACCCAGTACAGGGAGGGACAGCAGATGAACGAACCGGGCAAACAAGAGTTGCCAAAACAGACGAGCACCGCAAGCGAAGGGTCGGATGCGAAAGTGCACTCGCAAACGCCTCAAGGCGACCAAGCGACGGGATTTGAACATCTCGGTTTGCCGATGCCCGTGCAACCCGAATGGGGCCACAATCCCGAGGATCATTTTGGCTACGCTTCGGACGCCGAGCGGCTTGCCAAGCGCGGCATGGAGGATTGGGAACTGGTCGCCAAAATCCCCAATTCCCAGCGGCGCGTTCCCTACTGGTTTATCGCGGTCGTCGTCGTTGTGCTGTTGATAGCCGTTGGTCTGGGATTTCCGTTCTGGGGTCAACGCCCTGGCGTCAAAGTCGAATGGTTCAATTGGGGTTTCGTCGCAGCCATCGTCTACGTGGCGATCGCCGCAACCTTCGTGTATTTCATGACAAACCTATACGGCTCGGAGCGTGCCGGGCGCCTTGATAACGATCCAGACAGTGACGCATATCGGACCGCCGAGGACGGCGCGAAGACGCGCAAGGCAGAGTAGCCCTTGCGCTTGATTGTGCCGGGTCGAATTCGCCAACGCTGGGCGACGCATCGTGCGTCGAATCGGGCGGGGCGGCTAGCGGTTCTTATCGCGCTTGCCTTGGGTGGCTGCGGCAGTGGCGAGCAATCGGGCACGATTGGCACGCGCCAGTGGGGATCGTACGAGGTGACGGTGGAGACTCGCCCTTGGCCACCACGACAGGGACAAAATGAGGTCGTCGTCATGATCGTTGGGGAGCATCACCAGCCAATCTACGACGCGCTCGTAACCATGCGTGCGCAGGACTCATCGCCCTGGGTTCAAGCAATCGAGGATGGCCATGTTGGTGTGTACCGGCGCGCGGTCCGCTTTGCGGCCGACGGCCAGAGCAGCCTGCAAATTCAGTTGCAGCGCGGTGATGAGAAAACCGTTCTGGATTTTCCCGTCATCGTTGGCGCGCAGCGATAAGAAGCGCTGCAGTGCAGCGGCAAGAGATGAGAATGATTTGCATTCGCGCGCCCCATGCACTCGCTCAAGAATGGTAGCTCGATCGTTTTTTTTGACACAAACGCGATGGTCCGAGCAGGCGCGGTTATAATCGTTGTTGCTCTAGCCTCTTGGGAGGGGGAAGTTTAAGTTGTGGGATTTTTCACGTCACCCGATTTGAGCTTTCAAGCGTTAAGCAGGCGCAAGCCTCGTGATCGACACACAGGCAAGCGGACTCACAAAGTCCGGGCGCCAAATAAGCATTAACGAATTAGTTTAAGGGAGACTAGGTATATGACTAAGCGTCGCGATTTCGTTTTGAAGTTTGTTCCATTGGCAGGTGCAGTTGCGGTGCTTCCGCGGGTCGCGCTCGCCGACGTCCCGGTCCTGACCGAAGACGACAAGATGGCTGTTGCCATGGGCTTCCGTTTGAAGACGGAAAATGCGGATGAGAAGAAGTATCCGAAGCACACCAAGGATCAAGACTGCGCGAAGTGTCTACATTACACTTCGCCGGGCGCCGAGAGTGCACGCTGCGATTTGTTCAACAAGATTGTTCCCAAGGGCGGCTGGTGCAGCGGCTTTTCCAAGCGTCCGTAATTCGAAGCTAAGCGCAACCGATCTTCAACAGAAAAAAGGATCCAGGCAATGCCAATCGAACTTTTGGTACCGATCGGGATCTTCGTGCTTGGCATGATCATCTCGGACATCACCAGCTCCGCTGCGATCAAGGTCGTCGAAGAAAATAAAAAGGGCAAGTAAAGAAACACCTTGCTATTTTCGCGCGAAGAAAACGGGCCCGAAACACTTCGGGCCTTTTTTCTGCCGCACTGGCTACGCGCCTGCCAAGGAGTACACCGTAGGTGGCTGCACAATCCAATCCCCTCACAAAGTTTCTTGTCGGATCGGTAATCTCCTTTTGCATCGGCACGCTGCATGGCATGCTGCAGGTGATGCCACCGATCCGCCACTGGCTCGATTCGATCGGCAGTCCCTACGGCGGACCAGGACACATGATCGACCCGTTGGCCCATGCGCATATGAATCTGGTCGGAGGGGTGGTCCTCATGGCCATGGGCGTCACGTATTACCTCCTGCCCGTGTTCACGAAACGAACGATCTTCTCGGAACGATTGACGAATTTGACGTTCTGGTGCACCGCCGCGGGGGCATATGGCTTTTATATCACCCACCTAACGTTCGGAATCTGGGAGGGAATCCTATTGCACAGCGCCCCGAACGAAATCGCGGGCGCGCACCGCTATTACGGACCGGTTGTCGCGGTGTCAGCGACGGTGATGGCGGCGGGGTTTTTCTGCTATCTGCTCAACATTGGTCTGACGATGCGTGCACAAAACGAAGTAACAAGACCCCGAGACACAGCCCTGGTGCGATAGCATCGCGCACGCTACTTGCGCGAGATGAAAAAGATCGTCATACGCAGAACAAGTACTCCGAGCGTAAGTTCTAGCATGTGCGTTGATCGGCAGTGCGCTCTATGGCGCACCGCCCGTTGTGTTGTACCCTGTCGCGCCGCCTAGGCGGTTTGCATCGAGGCGCCAGTTGCACCCGTACGTATAACGTCGTTACGTCCTAGCGCACGACGCACAAGAAGCCAGCCAACCAGGGCAATAACGACCGTCACAACGATGTCGAAGGTGTGCGTAAACGGAAACTGCGCATGCACGAAATCGCTGGTTGGCCACGAGCCGGCGATCCACGTAAATCGCTCGATCCAGGTGCCCACAATGATGATGATGGCGATTCGAAAGACCGAGACCGGGCTGTGACGAAAATAGGTGAAGACAAGAAAACAAAACGGGAGGATGAACTTCAAGGACAAGAAGGTCCACCACAGCACGGAGTAGTCCCCCGTCGCCATGTTTTCGATGCGATTTCTCTCCTCGGGCAGATTGCCGTACCAGATCGTTAAGTACTGCGCAAAGTACAGGTACGTCCACAGGATGGTGAACCCGAGCATCATTTGGGCAAAGTAGTTGTAGATGATCTCGGAAAAGGGCTTGACGAACAGCCTGCGGCGGTCCAGTAGGTAGCAGATCACCACCATCATCGACAAAAACATGCCGAAATTGCTGACGAAGTGGTACATGCCGTAGACGGAACTCTCCCAGCGCGGCACCATCGTCATTTCAAAATCCCAGGCGACCATCGTGCCGTACAGCACGTGCGTGACCGGAATAAAGTTGGCGGTCATCTTGAACCGCTCCCAGTCCTCCTCCGAGCGCTCGCTCAGAGCCTGCAGACGGACAAAGCGCCGGTACAACCATCCGACGAAAGCAAAGGCAAGGATTTCGCGCGCTGCAAAGAACCCCCCGTTGTGCCAGCCGTTGAGCGCCTGCTCGTGCTCCGTTGCCGCCTCGGCTCCCATCCAGGGAAATACGCCGTGCCGGGCCAAAAGCAAGATAATCAGCAGCACAAAGGCAAGGGGATAGAGCGCAAAAAGCGAAACCGCGATGTTGCGCACGACGTAGCGCCACTTTGCACTGGCAAGATGCAAAATCGCCGCCAGCGTCACCCCACCGATCGTCAGATGCAGGACGATCAGAAAATCGGCTGCCAGTACGGACCAGCTGGAATGCGGTATCAGGGATACGAGGTTCATTTGGAGGCGCTCTTCACAGGTGCGCTTGCCGCGGGTTTACCAAACGCGTTGCGCACGTAGTTGACGACATGCCAGCGCTCGGTGGGCGAAAGGTCGTTACCGTAGATCGGCATCACGGCTCCGCCAAAGGTGATGTAACCGAAAATCAGGCCATCGGTGATGGCTTGCACCGAGGGACTGGTCAGATCAAATGGCCGCAGCACGAGTTTTTCACCCACCAGACCATCGCCCGTACCTGAGACGCCATGGCACGGCACGCAATAGATCGTAAAAAGCTGCTTGCCCTTGGTGATCGACTCTGCCGTTGCGGGGATGGGATTGGGCAATTTGCCCGCCTCGTCACGATCGGCCACATGCACCGTGGCTGTCTCCGGCACGGGAATGGAGCGCGCGGGAAACGGCAGGGGCCGCGCCTGCGGCTTAATGGCGATCTGGTCGGTCATATCGCGCGACCACGGCCAAGCCATCGCGCCCTGCGGCACAACAGTCAACAGCGCTACGAGTACCGCTATCGCGAGCGCCCCGCCCGGCACGCGCGCCACGGCAAACGCGGCGCCGCGGCCGTTGAAGTCGCGTCTCATCGCACGACCTCCTCTTGCATCGAAAGCACCTTGTGGCTTTCGAAGATCTTTCTCACCTCGGTAATGCAGTGTGAATTGGCCTTGACCATGACGCCGACCTGATCCTCCGAAACTTTCACGTCATATAAGTCGCTCTTCACACGGTGCGGCAGCCCTGCGCAGATGAGAAATCCGAGCACCGTTATGTACACACCGCCCAGGATGAGCATTTCGTAAGTCAGGACGAAATCCGGCGGTAGCGGAATGATGGGTTTACCGCCTTTGAGCTGCGAGAAAAAATTTCCCTGTGAGGTGGCGATTCCAAGAAATCCCAGGCTGCCGCCCAGCAGCGCGCCAACCAAGGTGTAATTGCGTATCGGGATCGAGCGCACCCCAAGCACGTCTTCGACGTCGGGGTGCTCGATGGGCGATTTGATCGTCACATCGTTCCAATCCAAGTACGGCAAGTTGGCATCGCGCAAGTCGCGCAATGCCGCAGAAGCCTGGTCAAAATCATTGAACAGACCCAATATCCGCTTGGTGGTCATGCTTCCCTCACGTGCACTTTGGCAAGCTTGCGATGGAACACCATTTCCTTGACTTCGTACATCGACACGCTGGGTACGAGCTTGCAAAACAGCATGAAAAGCATCCCGAACCAGCCGAAGCTGCCGAAGACGATCCCCCACTGAACCCAGGACGGGAAGAACGCGTGGTCCCAGGTCCATGGGTAATAACCATGTGAAAAGGTCGGCGTGACAATCATCCAGCGCTCAAGCCACATGCCCAGATTCAGCAGCAGCGAGACGATCATCATTACGGTCAGATTGGCGCGCAGTTTTTTGAAGATCAGGGTGAAGGGGACGACGGATCCAAGAAAGTTCATCGACCACCAATAAAACGCATAGGGGCCCGTGGCACGCTGAATCAGCGTCTCCTTGGCAACCGAATCGGCTCCGTACCAGACCGACGAGTATTCGATCAAATTCAGGTACGTCCAGACCATCGCGATGGCAAAAGTCAGCCGTGCCGTTTTGTCGAGGATCGGCATGGTCATGTATTCCTCGAACCGGAACGTGTAGCGCAGCATGATGAACAGCGTGATGATCGCCGCGCAACCCGAATACAGCGCTCCGGCCACGAAGTACGGAGGAAAGGAGGTGATGTGCCAGCCTGGCTGCTGTGACATGGCAAAGTCCGAAGCCACAATCGAGTGAACGGATACCGCAAGTGGGATCAGGAAGCACGCGATGACGAGGTAAGCCACACGGAAATTGCGCCACTGGCGGTCGGTTCCCATCCAGCCGAGCGAAAGCTTCTCGTAGAACGTCTTGCGCCAGCCCGTCGCGTTGTCACGGCAAATCGCAAAGTCCGGAATCGCGCCAACGTATAAAAAGAGGATCGAGGAGGACAGGTACGTGAAAATTGCCATCGCGTCCCAGAGCAAGGGGGACTGAAAGTTTGGCCAGGCCCAGCGCTCGTTGGGATACGGCAAGGCATAGTAGATTTGCCACACACGACCCAGGTGCACCGCGACGAAAAGACCAGCAGTCATCAGCGAAAACGTCGTCATCGCCTCGGCAAAGCGGTAGATGGGTTTGCGCCAGTCGGCGTGAATGATGTGCAAAATCGCCGAAAGCAGCGTGCCCGAATGGCTCATGCCGATCCAGAAGATGAAGGTCGCGATGTACAGACCCCAGACGTCCGGATTGTTCATCGCCGAGACACCCAATCCCTTTTCGTACTGGTAGGCCTCGCAACCCACACCAACCAAGAACATGCAAAAAGCCATCGCAAAGATCGCCCAATACGTTCCCCGCGGCTGGGCCAGACTCGCGAGCACGTCGCGATTGATCTGGGCCCAGGCAATGTCTTCCCGGATGTCCTTTTCCTTTGCTTGAGTAACGGTATTCATGGTCGCTTCGGGCTCCGCGGATCAAGCCTGGTTGTCGCGTACACGTTCGAGATACATGATGGAAGGATAGGGACGAAGATCCTCAAAGATGCGATAACCACGCAATCCCGGATGCGACCCGTCAATGTCCTTTAATTGCCGGTCCTTATCGAGCTCGACCCGCTGCAAGCGCCACTTTTGCGCAACCATCGAATGCGGGTCCGAGAGGTTGCCAAAAGTGATCGCACTCGTCGGGCAGGCCTGAGCGCAAGCCGTAAGGACCTCGCCATCGCGCACGCCGCGCCCCTCGTTGCGCGCGGTATTTCTTGCATCCATGAGGCGCTGGACGCAGAAGGTGCACTTTTCCATTACACCCTTGGTGCGCACCGTAAGGTCGGGGTTTAACTGCATTGGCAAGGGCTCCGGCCAAGCCTTCTCTTGGTCCGGATAACTGTACCAATTGAAGTACCGCACCTTGTAGGGGCAGTTGGCCGAACAGTAGCGAGAGCCAATGCAGCGGTTGTAGACCTGCGAATTCAAACCATCCGGAGTGTGGTTCGTTGCGCCCACAGGGCAAACCGTCTCGCACGGCGCAGCTTCACACTGCTGGCAAAGCATCGGCAAGAATTGCGCGCCCTGGTGCGGAGTGACATCATCGCCTTCGTTCCAATAGCGCTCGATACGAATCCAATGCATCGCTTGGCCTGCAGCAAATTTCTCCTTGCCAACCACCGGGAGGTTGTTTTCCGCGTAACAGGCCACGACACAGGCGTTGCAACCAGTGCATGCGTCCAAATCGATTGCCATCGCCCACTTTAAATCCGGATGCGAACCCGGCAAGGGATGGCGCTGACGAATTTTCGTCCAGTCGTTGATCGTCTGCTCAAGGCTCACGGCTTATACCTCCTCCGACAGCTTGGCCTGGTCCGCCGACAGTGTCACAACCAGCTTGCGCCCCGCCTGGGTCTTTAAGACGCCCGATTTCCAGCCCTCATCCTTGACGATATGGCCGCGCTCGCCCGTCTTGCTCACACGAACTCGCGTGGCGTACATGGCCAGCTCGCCGGTCTTGCGATCGAAAACCGGGTCCAGTATGCGGAAGGGATTTACGCCGCGGCCATTGGCATAACGGCCCAAGTTCTCGTGTCCCTGTCCCAAGGGCACACCGATCACGTCGGGGTGAACGCCCGGGAACACATAGGCCAATACCCGCAGCGATCCGCTGGCCGACGCAACCTCGATGATGTCGCCATCATTGATTCCGAGGCGCTTGGCGGTAGCCGGATGCACTTCTGCCCACGAATCCCAGACGATCGTCGTAAGGGTATCTGGCGTCTCTTGCATCCATGGCAAATTGGCATGCCGCCCATCGCGCATGCTTGCTCGGACTGCTGGGGCCAGACGAAATGGGTACTTCTCATCTGCCGCCTGAGCCGCGCCAGCAAAATCGAGCTCGACACTCGGCGCCTTGGTGGGGACCTTCTGCTCTTGCGCCGCAACGTGCAGCACACCCTTGCTCAGCGCTTCGGTCCAGAATTGTTCCTCGTCCGCGGGCGCACCGATAAAAGCGGAGCGGTTCTTCGATAAGGCCGAACGCAGGTACGCGTAATAATCGGCAAAGCCCTTGTATTCCTCATGCCGACGGTGCTTGAGTAATTCGAGCAGTACGTCGCCAACTGAGCGCGTGCCTTCAGGATAGAGCCGCTCCATAAGCGGCTGCTGCATGCTGATCTCGATGCCTTCGGGCTGGTACGCCGGCACGTGCGTTCCCCAATCCTCCATTGCTGAATCGATCGGCAAGACCAAATCGGCCTGTTTTGCCGTCTCGTCGAGGTACTGTGCGAACACCACCGTAAATCGCGCCTTGGTGAGCACTTCGCGGACGTTCAAAAACGGCGGCGCCGAGTAAAGCGGATTGACATCCTGAATGAAGACCGTATCGAACTTTCCGGCAGCCAGACCTGCGGCGAATTGCCGCAGCGAGGCCGTGTCGCCCGCCTCGGGCGCCACTTGGGGAAAGG
Source organism: Burkholderiaceae bacterium (assembly GCA_035621895.1). Taxonomy (GTDB): domain Bacteria; phylum Pseudomonadota; class Gammaproteobacteria; order Burkholderiales; family Burkholderiaceae_F; genus GJ-E10. The sequence continues at coordinate 29,945 of DASPWJ010000113.1, forward strand.
GTAGCTTGGGTGGGAGCAGGATCGTCTTGCCGACATTTCCCAAAACCCAGTTCAATGCCAAGATCGCCTGTGCGTTAGAAAATCCGTGTACATGGCCTTCGGCCGAAGGTCCCGACAGCACAACGCTTGGCGTGCGCTCGCGCAGCAAAGCTACGAGGCGATCAAAGACCTCTTCGCTCACACCGGTTTCCGACGTAACACGCGCCTTGTCAAATGCCGCCGAGGCGGTGGCGATGGCAGCAGGAACGGGCCCGACCACGTGGCCCTTGCCCGATAGAAGAGCATTTGCAAGCCCCAGCGCAAGTACTCCCTCGGTACCGGGACGAATGGCAATCCAGCGGTCCGCATTGGCACCGGTGACTGTCATGCGTGGTTCGATCTGCACCAGCGCGCCGCGGCGCTTGCTGTCGGTGGCGCGCCGAAAGCGCGCGTACTGGCCGGCAAAATGCACCGGGGAAACCCAGGTGTCGAGGAAATCGGCACCGAAGGACACGATGAGCTGCGCCTGATCAAGCAGCAAACGCGGCGACTCAGCACCAAACAGTTGATCGGCAGCCACGCGATTCACGCGGGTGGAGATCGGGTCGTAGGCAAAATGCTGATCTGAGCCAAAGCTCTCGGCGGCGTTGCGCACGAGTACTTTCAGATGACCGCTTACCGGACCGGTGAGGTATGCGAAGCGGCCCTCCCTTGTGGACGCACTCTTATCAAGCAGCGTGGCCATGGCCTCGGACCAGCCAACCGTCTTAAACCCGCCGTCCTGGCGTAACAGCGGTGACCGCAAACGGTCCGGGTTGTAATGGTGCTGGACGCTGGCCTGCCCCAGCCCGCACAGTTTTCCTTTGTTGATGTTCGAGGCCGGATTACCCTCAAGCTTTAGCACGCGACCATCGCGCACACGGCCTACGATGCCGCAGGCGCCCTCACATTGCGTGCAGGTCGACGCGTAGTAAACCGCAACCCCGGGGACGTTGAAGTCCTCCGGCTCCACATACGACTTGACCGTTTCAACGCCCGAGTCGATCGACGTGAACCCGCACGCGCTGACAGTGGCTGACGCGCCACCCCAGCCTAGCACCCGCAGAAAATCCCTTCGCTGTACGTTCTTCATCGACGCGCCTCAATTACTTGTGGCATTGCCAGCAATCGTTCGGCCCATGCGAAGTCTGCGACTGCTCCAAGTCCGCAGACCCCTCGGGAGGAAACATGCGCGGATAAATCACTCGCGCCGGGGCCACCACCTCACCCGGTTTCCCATTCGGATGATCCTGCTGGTGACAGGAGACGCACCAGCCCATGGTCAGCGGTTTGACTTTCTCGGCAACGGTCATACCTTTCACGTTGCCATGACAGTAGCCGCAGACCTCCTCGACAGGTCGACCAAGTTCAAAATAAAAGCGCTGAATGTGCCGCTCATGACTAAAGCGCACGAAATCGGGCAGGTCATGGACCTTCTTGAAAGGAATCGCTTCCTTCTTCTCCCAATACTCAAAGAGCTTCTTGATCCGCGGTTTGTCCTTTACCGATTCGAGCGACTGGTGGCAGCCGATGCACTTGCGCAATGGTGGAATGCCCGATACGCGGCTGCGCCGAGCGTAGGTGTGGCAATACATGCAGTTGATCCCCATCTTCCCCGCGTGAATGTCGTGCGGAAATTCAATGGGCTGCTCGATTTTTTCGCCTGCGTACGACAGTCCTGTTGCCAACCCCAGTACCAGGGCGGACGAAAGCTGCAACAAGCAACGCAGCAAACCGCGATAGCTGACCTCGCGCCCGGATCGATCTTGACGATTGCGCGTCCTCATTTGGCTTTGCGCTCCCCATCCTCACACAACACCGCTGCACCTTGGTTCGCGCGGCGCTTGCTCTTATTGGATGCCGCCCTCGCTAACCTTCACATACCACGGCGCCCATACAGCGTAATGAAAAAATCCCAAGCCGGCGCAGCGATCTACGCCATCGTGGCGACCGCGACAGTATTTTTCTTATGTGGTTTGATCCCCGACAACTATAAGACCGGCCTGCGCAAAATGACGTCGGATTTTTTGTCGCCTATTTTTTAGGATCAATTTAGTCCGCGCAGCCGAAAGGCGGGCGAATTATGCATGGAAACGCGCTACCCGAGTAGCCCCCGGCAACACGTGATGCGTGCAACACACATTGCGCAGCGCACCAAAATGGGCTCGTCAAACGAACCGCATCGGACGATTCCCTGAGCGGCGGGTTAAACCATTTCGGCGACGGTGGCGATCTCGTGCGCTAGTGGATATTTCGCCAAAAGACGGCGTTGAGCCAGCGTGCCACCAGCAAGAACACGACAAGAAATCCCATCACCCACACGCCAATCTTGTAACGCTCAGCGGCCGTTGGCTCCGACATCCAATTGAGAAACGCAACGAGGTCCGCGACTTCGCCGTCAAACGCCGCGGCGGCTTTTTCGTCGGCGGGAGCAAACGCAACCTCGGTGCCGGTTGTTCCGTGGTCGACCTCACTTCGGCTCACCTGCACATTGCCAGTTGCGTCAAAAGCACTGACGACGCGAACCAATTTGCTCGCTGGCTTTTGCTTGCCATCGGCAGACGCTTGCTCTTCCCATTCGGTGCGAATCAGAGTTGCGCTGCGCGGACCCTGACGCTGCCACAAAATATTGGGCATCGCGATGTTCGGATAGACGCTGTTGTTCCAGCCCGTCAGGGTGCTGCGATCGCGGTAGAACCCGCGCAGCAACGTATACAGGTAGTCGGTCCCTTTGTGCTC
>DASPWJ010000114.1:0-10248 GCA_035621895.1 Burkholderiaceae bacterium
GTGCGTACCCCCCCAAATGCGAAGCGATCGCCCGTGATCTTTCGTTCTTCGCGCTCCAGTCCGATCAGAAAGGACAGGAAAAGTACAAAGAGAATTTGTATGCCTTCAGGGGCAAGCCAGTCGAGATATTTCATAACGAAACCAAAAAGTCGATGGCGTTCAAGATAGGAACAGCCGCGTACCTCAGGGAAAGCTCAAGGGAAAAATACCGCCCAGCGGTGCAGCGGCATCCGAAGGACGGCACAATATATTCTCTATTGCCTTTCATGGCAGCCAATCTTATGGCCAAGGCGCCGGCAAGGCGAAAACGCAACTTGGCGCCAGGACGATAGCTTGCCCCGTTATAGCAGCGTGCCTGCCATGACGCCGCGCTCTGGGAGCATGAATGAAAATCGCTCGCCGTCACGACCACTTGATCCGGCTGCTGAGTCTATGGGCCATCGGAATCGCCGGATCCATACTTGGCGAAGCCAGTGTCGCTGCGCCGGCGCTCGGAACCTACAACATCGACGCGGCCCGAATTTCGGTTTCTGGATTTTCCGCCGGGGGATTTTTCGCGATGCAGATGGGCGTCGCATATTCCTCCGTGTTTCACGGCGTCGGAATTTTCGCGGGCGGCCCGTACGATTGCGCACGGCAATCTTACGTCTATGGCTGTATCAACAATGCCGTACCGGACATTATTGGGTCGGTTGCCAATATGAGAAGCTGGAGCGGTAACCGAATTGATAGCGTCAAGAACATCAGCGGCCAGCGCGTGTACATTTTCGTGGGCAAAGACGACGGTATCGTCGGACCAAACGTCACACGAGAAGTCGAGCGACTGTACGTTGACGTCGGCGGGTTTGTCGCGGGCGCCAATGTCAAGTATGTCGAACTTGACGGCGTCAATCATACGTTTCCAACCGATTTCAATCGTGCTGGCGACAGCCCGTGTGATTTCCTGGCATTGCCCTACATCAGCAATTGCCAGTTTGACGGCGCCGGCGACGCTCTGCAGTGGATCTACGGGGCTCTGAATGCGCCTAATGCCGGGACTCTCAGTGGGAACTTAATCGCGTTCGATCAGACTCCGTTCATCGGCCACGGATCGGGCATGGACACCACGGGCTGGGTCTACGTGCCCGCAAGCTGCGCGGCGGGACACCGCTGCGCCCTTCATGTGGCCTTGCACGGCTGCCAACAAGCGTATGCGGTCATCGGCGCGTTCTTCCTGAACAACACGGGGTACAACCGCTGGGCCGATAGTAACAACATGATCCTGCTATACCCGCAGACCTCGGCATCGCTAAGCAATCCCTTTAGCTGCTGGGATTGGATTGGATTGTATGGATCGGACTACGACCAAAAATCTGGCATCCAAATGAAAGCAATCATGGCTATGATCCGCCACATAGTAGGCGGCAGCTCCGCTATCGCTCCCGCAATGAATCGCGACGCGCATGGCAATGACGTATCGTCACTTTCGGGCAAATCCCCTGCGACGACGTACTGATCCTGAAAGTCGCCCGGCTTTTAGGTCATGTCCGGTCCGTCGTACTTCAAGAATTTCTGCGAGCAGGTTTGCCATCAGCCGCTAAAAAAAAGTCCAAATCATTGCGGCTGTGCTCAGCGGACTCCCGAACGGGTTTGCGGAACCTGTAAACGAACTTCAAGCGAGCAGCCCATTGCGTGGGGCAGCCCCGCAATGACAGCCACTTGACTCGCTCCCAGGAAAATCAAGGCACCCTCAAGATGACGATCACCCCAACACGCCCTGCCGTCTGTCGAAGCGACGCAGGCGTTGGTTCAATCGAACAGGGCGCGTTCAATCTCAGCAAATGTCCGCGCAACCTCGAAGGGCTGCACCGCAATGCCAAGTTGCCTTCCGATTTGGGTCGCAGAGAAGATGCCGCGGATTTTGGTAATGCCCGTCGCCGTATCGCGGTCAGCAACCAAGGCATGTTGACGACCCGATGCCTTGAGCGTAGCGACGACGTGCCCGACTTCGGCGTGAAGTATATCGGCGAGCTCAAGAATGTCGATATCAGGCCGTGAGATCATCAGATCCGCGACGCGCAAATCCCCGAACTTTGCACCGCGCTCGTGCAGTAACTTGATCGGGCGCTCACCGCCGGTATCGCGCGCCGTAATCAGACCGATGAATTCTCCGCTAGGACTGGTCACAAAAAGCAGACGAACTCCCCGCGAGATCATGGTGCGAGTCGCTTCCGCAAGCGTTGCCTCCGGGTCGATCGTAGCCGCGCTCACTTGGCGCAAATCCGTCATCACGCTAATGGCGGGAGAATCGACGGTGACGCTCGTGTAGGTACCCGGCTGATGAATTCCCGTCCCTTCGGGAGCCTTGGCCGCCGTCAATGGTCGATAGTTTGCCCGTTCCACTTTCCCCCCTGCCTTTTGCGTCGGTGCGCTTCGGACGCCTTGTATCCGAAAGACGCAGTGCGGAATTTTGTGAGGATCATAGCGCGTCGCAGTGCAACCGCGATATAGGCACCACCGATTTGTTGGGATGCAGCACGCAGCTGCATTAAAAAAGGAACCGCATCACCATTTCGAGCGGGGTTTGCCGCCGTGGCAGCACGGTTTTAAAGCGCGAGGCAGCCGTGCGGGCGCAGCGCTCTTGCACTTCGCGCACACGCCGGCTTGGCGTTGTCCGATCGAAACGTCTGGCTCGTGCGCGGCACTGCAATGGGTTTGCAGCAAACCGCTATTGCACCGATCCGAGAATTGTTGTCCACGGCTTTGCTGCGCGCTATCAAGGCATCAATGCAACAAACCGTCGGCTGGCCGATTCGCCGCTTATTTCGTTCATGCAGGGCTTTTGTATGCCTTCCCTTAAAAACCGCAGTTCATCGCACACGAGCCGATCGTGTTCGCGGTCCAGCGCCGACGCGGGTAATGTCGACTGAAGCAAATGGGCGCACTTTGGACTTTCGTCTTAACGCGTAAAATTGATTGAGCTTTACCGATACGCGCGACAATTTTCTAACGTCTTTCAGAACGGCGGCGATCGACGCGCGTACGGCGTCGCGTCTTGGGGACCCGAAGACCTTTCGATGAGTGCCTCGCCAGCGAACCTGGATGCCACATATCGGGCAATTCCCGATCTGCTGAGGGAGCATGCTTGCGAACGCCCGGACAACCTGGCCGTGGTCGCAGGTGACCAAGCCCTCAGTTATTCCGAACTCGACGAGCTTGCCGATCGTGTGGCCGCCTCGCTGCAAAGAGACGCAATTGGCCCCGGTGATGCAATCGCGATCTGCGCCCATTCGTCGATCCGGTATGTGGCGGTTTTTCTCGGCGCTTTGCGCGTGGGTGCTGCGGTCGTGCCATTGCCGCCGTCCATCCCGAGCGATGTGATGGCGTTGCTACTTGCGAACTCACAGGCGCGCTATCTGTTTGCCGACGCGGCGGCGCTGCCTGCGCTCGCCGGCCAAGGTGGCACCACGCAATGTATTGCACTCAGTAATGAGGTGCCAGGGCAAGCGTTCGAAGCTTGGATGCTTGGCGAGCACGCGCGCCCGGCGCCTGTGCACCTGCCGCCTGAGGCGCCGTTTAACATCATCTACTCCTCTGGCACGACGGGGGAACCCAAGGGGATCGTGCAACCCCACGCGATGCGATGGGCGCATGTTTGTCGGGGCGCGAAATTTGGCTACGGACACGACACCGTGACGCTGTTGGCAACGCCCCTGTATTCGAACACAACGCTCGTCGTTCTTTTTCCCACACTTGCGTTTGGCGGCACCGTCGTGCTGACCGCGAAGTTCGATGCAGCGCAATACCTGGCGCTGGCTCAACGCTATCGCATGACGCACACCATGCTGGTGCCTGTGCAGTACCAGCGCATCATGTCCTTGCCGCAGTTTCACGCCTATGACTTGGCGGCTACACGGATGAAGTTCTGCACCAGTGCTCCGTTTAGTGCGCAGCTTAAAGTCGACGTTCTCCAACGCTGGCCCGGAGGTTTGGTCGAGTTTTACGGACTGACCGAAGGCGGCGGCACCTGCATATTGGCTGCGCACGAACGTCCCGACAAGTTGCACACTGTCGGTCGGCCCGCCCCGGGCCACGATATCCGCCTGATCGACGACGCGGGCCGAGAGCTTCCACCTGGTGCGACCGGTGAGGTCGTCGGCAATTCGCCAGCGATGATGATGACCGGTTATCACGGTCGACCGGACAAGACGCGTGAAGCCGAGTGGTTTGACGCAAGCGGCAAGCGCTTTCTTCGCACTGGTGACATCGGTCGCTTCGATGACGAGGGCTTTTTGGTGCTGCTCGATCGCAAAAAGGACATGCTCATTACGGGCGGCTTTAACGTCTACCCGAGCGACCTGGAAACCGTGCTGCGCAGACACAGCGAAATTGCTGATGCGGCGGTGGTCGGAGTGCCGTCACGACAATGGGGCGAAACCCCAATTGGCTTTGTCGTCCTTCGTGCCGGTTGCACGCAGACCGAAGCGCAACTTCTTCAGTGGGTCAACGCACGGCTGGGCAAGGTTCAGCGTCTAGCGCGCTTGCAGATCGTCGACGAGTTACCGCGCAACGCAATCGGCAAAGTGCTAAAGCGCGAGCTGCGCGAGCGCCATGTTGCAAGTGGGCTAGAACCCACTTGAGGATCTTTAGCACGAGTAAGCCCACCGCTTAGCGTTGCCGCTGGCATCGGCTGCGCGCGCTCAGTTGCGCACGGCCACACAATGTGGCCGGATGCGCCAGCCCCACTTTGCCCCGTCCTTAAAGCTTTACAGAGCGCCGTTGCAAAATAGACAGGCCGAGGGCTTAGGGCTAGGATTTTCCTATGAATTTGGCTGGACACCGGCCGCTTGCGCAAGGAGTCGCCATGAGGCACACGGGACACACAAACCATCGAATCTTTGCGACCTTGGTTCTAGGAGCGATAGCTTTGCTCGGGTCGACGGCGTCGCCCGCCGCCGACTCGCAGCTGCAACAGGCGATCGCCCGGGGAAGCGAGCTCTTTCAGCACAACACTTTTGGTGGCCGCGGACGTGTTTGCGAAACCTGCCACTTAGGCGGTGGCACCCGCGAGGGACGGCGGCCCGACGGAGCTCCCATCCCGAGTCTGTCGAATGCGGCCGCAATCTTTCCGCGAATTTCGCAGGACGATAACAGGCTGATCACGCTCGCGGACCAGGTGCGTGTCTGTATCGGGGGAGCGCTCAACGGCAAGGCCCCGGCCTACGGGAGTGATGAGCTCAATTCGCTTGTGGCTTACGTGACCTCGCTTTCACAGGGCAAACCCATCGACATGGGAGGCGACCCCAAATAACCGGTGCCAAGCCATGACACATGTGGTTGTTGCCCGGCTCACCTTAGGCCGCGCTTGCACTGTATCAGTCTCAAACGCAGGATCTCCGGCGTATCCAGCGCCGGAGCCCGGGCAATGGCATATCGGTTTCTTTAGTTTGCCGTGACAGTTTTGCCCGCCTACGCTTCGCCAGCTTTGGCTGCCACTTGCTAATTGGAACGATGCCACCTTTGAGCCGCGCGGAAACGCTGCCAACGTTGTTTCAAAGCGCCACGCAGCCCCTTGACCGTCCGGCACCAACCGATCAGGCTTCCACTCTGTGCTTCTTTGGCGAGAAGGCGTTCGGCCCTGGTCGTATCGCTTGGCTCTTGACGAGGTCGTTGACAGCAGTTAGTTGCCCCTTCGTGTAAACCCGCAAACTTGCCCCGCCAGCATTTAAGTGCCATCGAACCCGGAGGCCAAAGGCCATGAAAACGATTCTTGCGAAGATCGACGGATCCAGTAATGACGCAGTCGTTTTTGCGACAAGCCATCTCGTGGCCAGCCAATTTGGTAGCCATATTACGTGTCTGTATGTGCGAATCGACTCGTTTGAGTTGATTTTGAACGCTACCGATGGCTTTGGACTTGCCGCGGGCGCGGCTCCGATTTCGCAGCAAGTTCGGGAAGACCTACTGGAAGCCGACAACGCGCGGGCGCGCTCGGCCCGTCAAAACTTCGATGCGTTTTGCGAGCAACATCATTTGCACATCACAGAGATGCCCTCGGCAACGATTGGCGTCTCAGCAAGCTGGCGCGAGATGGCGGGCGACCCCCGGGACGTCACCGCGAAGATCGGGCGCTTTAACGACCTTATCGTACTGGCCCGTCCCCAGATGCGCGGAGATCTCTTCATCGACGACATCGGTTCCATTTTGATGGCCGGCGGGCGTCCGGTGTTGCTTGGAGCATCGCCACTGACGCAGACGGTTGGATCCACGATTGCCATCGCTTGGAAGGAGACGGCGGAGGCAGCACGTGCCATCACCGCAGCGTACCCGTTACTTGAGAAAGCCGATGGGATCGTAGTGCTTTGTTCTCAGGAAAAGCGCGGCGAAGGCACGGCGACCAAGGAATCCGGAGAGAAGCTCGCCGAACAACTGCGCTGGCGAGGCCTACAAACATCGGTTAGAACCATCGAAGACGACGGCCAGCCGCGCGGGCAGGCCATCATCGGCGCGGCTGTCGAAGCCAAGGCCGATCTGCTGGTGATGGGAGCCTATGGACATAGTCGTGCGCGGGAGTTTGTTTTTGGAGGCGTCACCCGGCAAGTGCTTGGCGGCGCCGCAATTCCGGTACTCTTGTCCCACTGATTGGCACCATTTCGAGTGCACTCGATGCAAACCGTGCGTGGGTGAGCTGTGCGACTCATTGTGGACCAGCCAAATGCTGACGCGTCAAAAGCGAAGCAGCGCGCATCGTCCGGCTATGCGGCGCGCCAGTACGAGAGATGGCCACCCGGCGACACGACAAAGTTGAAAGAGGATTCATGCTGATCTTTGCACTTTCTGCGAGTCGTGCCTTTGGTTCGTCGTTGGCCGCGGCGCTTGGGATTCCGCTGAGCGCACACGAAGAACGGGCATTTGAAGACGGCGAGCATAAGTCCCGCCCTCTAGTCGACGTTAGCGGTCACGAGGTTGTTGTCGTACAAAGCCTGCACGCTGGCCCGGAACAAGACGGGCCCGACAAGCTTGTGCGATTGCTTTTTTTTCTGGCCACATTGCGAGACCACGGCGCGACGCGAGTAACCGCAGTGGTGCCGTATCTCGCCTACGCGCGCAAGGATCGACGCACGCAGCCACACGATCCGATTGGCTCGCGCTACATAGCGCAGCTTCTGGAAGCGGTAGGCACCGATGTATTGGTGACGCTAGAAGTGCATAACCCCGCGGCATTTGACAACGCCTTTCGATGCCGTACGGTTCACCTGCATAGTCACGAATTGTTCGACGAGATTGCCGCAAAGTGTGATGACGGGGCTCCCTTGGTTGTAGCCTCGCCCGATCCGGGCGGAGTCAAGCGCGCCACACTCTGGCAACAAGCGCTGGAGCGTCGGCTTGGACGAACGCTGGGACAGGTCTTCTTGGATAAAAGCCGCAGTGCCGGAACGATAAGCGGAAGCACGATGATCGTTGGAGATGTCCGAGGAGCGACGGTGCTGCTGTTTGACGACATAATTGCAACCGGTACGACGATCGCGCGCGCGGCCGCAGCCCTAACCGCTGCCGGTGCCCGGCGCATCCTCGCATTCGCTGCCCACGGCCTTTTTGTCGGTCAGGCAGCGTCTGTGCTCAGCGAAGCACCCATCGAGCGTCTTATTATTAGCGATTCGATTCCCCCGTTTCGACTTCCAACAGATTTGCCCGGTCCGTCTGTGGAAGTGATCCCGGCAGCGCCGCTGTTCGCGGAGGCGATTCGGCGAATATTGCGCGATCGCGCCTAGCGAATCGGCCACATTCCCTGTTGAACGCCAAGGGCAAGCTTCGCCGCCAAGGATCCCGCCTTGCTCTCTTTCCAATGCGATACCCGGTGCGTGGTTGGCAACTGTCGCGACTTGACCAGCGCAACGGGCATTTCTTAAAGCACCCACCTTCAGGCGACAAGCTTGCAAATCCACTCATGCAAAGGAAACGCAGCAAAGCACTGTCGTTTCCGATCGGCTTGGGCGAACTACCGCTAGCGACGCTGGGCGCCAAGAAGGACCCGCAGATTGGTCCTGCTACCGATCCCGTAGACTAAGCGTATGCGCTACATCGACGTTTTTAATGGAGACGCGGACGGACTGTGCGCTTTGCACCAGTTACGCCTTGCTACTCCGGTTGAAAACGAGCTGGTTACAGGATTAAAGCGCGAGATCGACTTGCTCGATCGTGTTCAGGTGGATCCGCAATGCCTCGTGACCGTGCTGGATCTGTCGCTCGATCGCAATCGCGCGGCCCTGTTGCGGGTGCTCGACAAAGGAGCGCAAGTACAGTACTTCGATCACCATATCGCGCACGACATACCCGTACACCCTCGATTGCTGGCGCGGATTGATCCATCGGCAGATGCCTGTACGAGCACGTTGGTTGATCAGCACCTGGGCGGCCGTTTTCGCCATTGGGCTATTGTCGCCGCATTTGGCGATGGTCTGCCAGCGACGGCGCAACGTCTGGCACAACAAGCACTGCTTGGCAAGGACCAGCAGTCGAAGCTGTGCACCTTGGGTGAAGCGCTGAACTACAACGCCTACGGCGAGGACGAGGCCGACCTCGTAATTCACCCACGGGAACTTTATCGGATCGTGCATCGCTACCACGACCCGTTCGCGCTATACGAGTCGGAGTCGATCGTGCGCACTCTCGTGGACGGCATGAGCGATGATCTGCAGGCCGCCCAGCAAAATGCGCCGATCTACCTGGACGAACATTGTCGCGTGCACCGGCTTCCCAACACGGCCTGGAGTCGACGGGTCATCGGTACGTTTGCAAACCGCCTCGCCCGCAGCGACGCGGGACGCACCTGCGCGATCGCCAGGGATACCAACGATGGGACTTTGCGGATTAGCGTGCGCGTAGCCCGTGCGATCCTTCCCGAACCAGGCGACGATGCCGACGCACTGTGTCGGCCCTTCGGCGGCGGGGGGCGGGCTGGTGCGGCAGGCATCGACCGGCTGCCGATCGAGCGATTGGACGAATTCGTAAACGCACTGCGTACCGCAGCGTGGCGTTGGGCAGCCCGATTAAAAGCTGCCGGCCGATGAGCGCGGCGCCAAACGCCGTGCTGAAAATCAACGCGGCACAACTAGGCTCCAAGTTCGGCGGACTTCTTCAAACTAAAAAAAGAAACAACGAGTCTGCAGAAAATTGAACGCAAGTTCGCTTGAATCGCCCACCGCCGTGTCGAAAGCAACCACACCGTAACTTGCGCTTGCAGGCCGTCGCTTTGTCGGGGTTTGAAACCGGCTCGTCGCAGCATTTCCTCGAACGTGGGAACAAACATCTGGCATTCTTAGACCGTGTGCGTCTGCAATCCACCTGGGTCGCATCAAGTACGAGAAGAAAGCGAAAAAAGACGCATTGAATCGTCCATCCTCGATCCCGGGATACGCTTTCTCGACCCCTGCCGCAAGCGTCGTTCTACCGCGGGCCATTCAAACCCACGGCCTCGGTTTCGCAAGCCGCATCTGAACCAAACGCGGGCGCAGCTTCGCTGCACAGCTGAGTTGCGATCTCAGGAAGCAAGCGCCATTCTTACGGGCGGCAAATCCTCTTGGGCAACTTTCGCACCCGGCGCGCCCTTATTGCGGTCGGCGATACCCAGCAACCGCAGCAACGACACTGACGTCGTAGCTTGCGCAGTGTCAGTGATCATGTCTACCCACACTCACCCGCTTCGCTTGCGGACCTTCGGCACCAACATCTTCAATGAACTGGACCGCCGTGCCGATCTTAAGGTGCTCGAACAAGGGATGCACGACGTTCTCGCGGCTGAAGTAGAGTTCACGATCATCGTCCGTCTTAATGAAGCCGTAGCCTTCATCCAGCAGCAGCCGCTCGATCCTTCCGTTCTTCGGGTTCTCGTGCACCTTCACATCGCCACGGTGCTCCCGAACCACATCTTCGAGCTGCCGCTTTGCGGAATCAAAGGCGTCGCGCAACGCAACAAAAACATCTTCGTGATGATCCCGGGTGACGAGAATCTCCTTTCCAGGCACGCGCAGATCAATTCGTACCGTGAACTGACGGCCCTGGTGGCGGTGCTTGCTAATCTCCTCCGCCGTCACCCTGCAACTCGTCACATTCGTGTGAAACTGTTCCAGCTTCTGAGCGTGATCGCGAATTGCTGCCTCAAGAGCGTCAGAGTGCTCGAAACCGCGCACCGTCACTACCAATGGGACTTTCATCGTTCCGTCCTTCCAACCAATTAAATTGAATTTTCGCCGCAAGCGGCTCACTCGC
>DASPWJ010000115.1:0-7513 GCA_035621895.1 Burkholderiaceae bacterium
TTCTTACGCCGGCCTAGTCGAGTTTGATTGCCAAGGACAACGCACTCGCCCGATTCAAACGTATTTTTATGCAGGACATCGCGCTAGCGGTGAGGTCGTCAGAAAAACGGGGGAATCGGTGAAATGGACGCCGGTCGAACCCGGCACGGCTGCTGATCGTGTGCTCAAGTTTGCTTGCGCGCACTAGTCGACGAAAAACTCCTGGTCGCGCCAAGCTGCGCTTACTTGGCCTTCGTAGTGGAGTCTTGCTTGCGGCAGATGCGCAGTTCGATCTCCCATGATTGGTCACTAACGAATGCCCGTTACCGCGTCATCAAATTTGCGGCGTTTTGCGCAAGTGTCGTCTCGATGCGCCAGCACCTTGCCTTTCGATCGGGGTTTCGGAAATACTCAAATCTGCAGCGCACCCTAGCGCAGACAACGCGCGAAGCGCTTCTCATTCGTCGCCAGCAATCCGCAAAATAGACGGCCCTTTGTCGCTTTCGTTTTTGGGCAACTCAGGGCAATTGCGCTTAACCTGCGCGATGCGGCCTGGACAGTGGGCACGCAAAGGAGTACGCGATGCCCATCATCTGGAATTCGACACTGGACACAGGAATCGACATTATTGATTCGCAGCATAAGCGAATCGTCACCTACATCAATGCCCTCGAGCAGGCGCGTATCGCAAAGGATCGCGCGCGCGTGGGGCACGTCATCGAGCAGCTGGTCGATTACACCCAATCGCACTTTGGCTTCGAAGAGTCGCTCATGGAGGAAGCTCGGTATCGTTTTCTCAAACCACACCAGAAGGTTCACGAACTTTTCATCCGGCGGGTTAACGATTTCACAGTCCGCGCCGCCAAGGGCGAAGACATCGCCGAGGAGCTGCACACAATGCTCTCCACCTGGTTGCTCAACCACATCGCACACGAGGATCGTGACTACGCAGCCTCGGTCAAGAAAATGACCGACGAGGAGGATCGGGCGCAGGCCGCACCGGCGGTGCAGGCCAAGAGAAAGGGTTTGCTGCTAAAGTTCTTCGGGCTTGGCAACTAAAAACGCGAGCAAGGAACAATTGAAATCCCGGGTTGACCCACAGGTCGGCTCGGATTGCGGGACCGCGACCCGTTAACAGAACCCTTCGTACCGGAGCAAATCCCACCGGCTCCGGCATCTCGGCAAACCCCGTCGTTGCGCACTGTTGTGACCTTGCGTCGGTCGGCCCTTTGCATGCGATGAAGAAAGTCGAGCGGAGCTGTGTTTTAATGCTTTGATTTGCAGAGACGTGCTAATGATTCGCGGACCTCAATATGTTTTGGCCATCGCTCGATTCGTCCAAGGGCGGCCGCGACTATTGACCGGACTTGCCCTCGGCGCCTGCGGTGCAATTTTGCTACCGCAGGCGGTTCAACCGGCGGCCCGTATGCTTATCGGCTGGAACATCACGGTCTGGTCTTATCTCATAATGGTTGGGTGGCTGATGTTCCGCGCCACCTCGACGCGGGTGCAGGCCATAGCCGAAAGAGAAGACCCAAGCGCAACCGCCGTCTTGGCACTGATGTCGATTACTGCGATGGCCAGCCTGGCCGCCATCGTGCTGGAGCTTGCGGCCACCAGACAATTGCGCGTAGGCGAGCGGCTGATCCATTACGCCCTCACAGCGAGCACGCTGCTGGGCTCGTGGCTGTTCGTCAATACAATGTTCACGTTCCACTATGCACGCATGTTCTATCGCTCTGCGCAGGATCGACGTCCACTACGCTTTCCGGATGCAACGGCCGCTGCACCCGATTATTGGGACTTCCTCTACTTTTCTTTTACGATTGCAGCGGCGGCACAGACCTCCGACGTGAGCGTGATGGCGCGCTCGATGCGTAAAGCCGTCCTCAGCCAGTCCGTGTTGGGTTTTTTGTTCAATGCCGCGATCATTGGCATGTCAATCAACGTAGCAGCCGGGCTGATCGGATCCTAGACAGATAGGACCCAAGCAGGGCCGGGCCGCACAGAGGTTCTCTTTGACCTTATTGTGGTTGATGCGGTGAATTCAGATTTCCCCAGCGAGCGTGCCGCGCGAAACCATCGTGCTCTGACCCTCATTTCAGCGCTGATTTTTTACGCCTTGGCTTATCGGCTGGCCTGGTTCGCCTATGGCCCGGTTCTCGGATTTGTGGTGTGCTCGCCGGTCCTGGGCGCCTACGTTGCCTGGTTGCTCATCCATCGCGCCGAGTCCTGGCTGTTTTTCCCAAAGTGGTTGGCACTGCGCAAGATCAACGGCAAGCACCACTTCTTTGACGATCGAGTATTGCGTATCGAGGAGCACGACGGCAGCTACCGCGTATTAGCCGAGGACATTTTTGGCATCCTAGGAGAAAAACCCGGCGCCGATGCGCTGCGGCGCATGCGG
Source organism: Burkholderiaceae bacterium (assembly GCA_035621895.1). GTDB lineage: Bacteria > Pseudomonadota > Gammaproteobacteria > Burkholderiales > Burkholderiaceae_F > GJ-E10. The sequence continues at coordinate 2,387 of DASPWJ010000115.1, forward strand.
GTTCATTTGGGCGAGCAAGGCTTCTTCCAGGACGAAGATGGCAGTTGGTGGTTTAAAGACGCGGCACTGTTGCAATGGCTGGGCCGCCGTACCGAAAGGCTAAGCAGGACAGCGCAAAGACTGCGTTTTTGGCTGGAGCGAGAAGCGTTTCCCGTCCTGCACAGGAAAAAGCAGGCTCAAGTTGCGGGCACGAATTCGGCGGTTAGAGGCCCGCAAAAGGCCTGACGCAATCCCTTTGGCTGCGCGCCAATGGGTCGTCGCATGCATCGCCGCTTTTTTTCATAGGGCCCAAAAAGCACGAAGGCGCAATTACTTCACCGAGCGCCATCGCATAGCCCGCTCTCCTGGCTGGCAGGCTAAGGAGGAACGAGCTGATTTTGGCCTTCTGTCTGTCGAGCGTTGCGTGAGGTCATTTCTAGGTCTTTGATTCGAACGACATTAGGAATCGGACGCAATGCCAAAAAGGCACCGCACGACTGGCGTCGGCGTTTTTCGTTCGATCTCTTCCCTCGGAGCCCCTGTTTTGCCGCGTGCATTGTCCCCGATTCCGAGTGGCCGCGCCCTTCGATCTTGCCAGTATCATCCTGCGTTGGCCGACGTTCGCAACGGCCCTGGTCACTCGATTTGGCGCCGCCGAGAGCCACAGGCACCTTGGTCGCGCTTCCCACACTGTCCGCGATGAACCGCACAGAAACGCCAAGCTTTGCACACGGGTTTTCGGTTGCCGACCTCTATCGGCGCGAAGGCCTGCTTCGGCTCGATGACATTTTTATGCTGGAACTGGCTGCGGCCGATCCATCATTGCATCAAGAACTCGTACAAGCGCGCAGCCGCGCGGCCGAAATGGCGCGCAGCGTTGCGTCCGACCTAGCAATCCGAATCGCGCCGGTGCTTGAAGCCTTCATCGCCAATCTTTTTGGAGTAAGCGCCGAACTCAAAGTGCTCAAGCAACGCCACACCGAACTCGAATCGCTGTTCCGGGTCAAGCGCGAGTTCGTTCAGAGGCAGGCCGCAAAAAAAATCAAGCCGCAAGAAGCAATGCAGCTCAATGGTGACGCGCTGGCCGTCGAACTGCAACGGCTGCTGGGCGGCTCCTTTGGCGAGCAGCAATTTGCCCGCAAGGTGAGCGATTGGATGCTTGATGAAGCGGCCAACGTCCACGCGTTATCGGTCGCGCAGCAGTACGCTGCTTGGGCGGTACATACCGCGGCCGGGCAGCAACGTCACCACGACGGATTGCTGTTCAAGATCCCGAACGGTGTCGATCCAATTAACTTGGTCCGCACGGCCCAATGGCAAAAAAGCGACGGCGCCCCGGAGCTGCGCATTTTGCCCGAGCACTTGCGTCGCCGCGATGGCTTCGATTTGACCGACGCTGGTTTTGATCTGGCCGCTGCACTGGACCAAGCCCATTATTGCATCCAGTGCCACCCGCAGAAGAAGGACTCCTGCGCCGACGGACTAAAGGAGCGTGCAACCAAAGATGCCACGCAGGCGGTCGCTTACAAGAAAAGCGCCTTCGGGGTGACACTGTCAGGCTGCCCGTTGGAAGAGCGCATCTCTGAATTTCAGCTACTGAAGTCGCAAGGATGCCCGATTGGGGCGCTGGCCATGATCACCGTGGACAACCCAATGGTGGCCGGGACCGGACATCGGATCTGCAATGACTGCATGAAGGCATGCATCTACCAAAAGCAGGATGCCGTCAATATTCCGCAGGTCGAGACTCGCACGTTAAAAGACGTGCTCGAGCTGCCCTTTGGCTTTGAGATTTACAGCCTGCTAACTCGTTGGAATCCGCTAAATCTTGCACGCCCCTATCCGCGCGCCTGCACCGGTCGCAAGGTTTTAGTCGTCGGATTGGGGCCGGCCGGCTACACGTTGGCGCATCACCTCTTAAACGATGGCCATACGGTCGTTGGCATCGACGGATTAAAGATCGAGCCGTTGCCCGAGTCGCTGGCGGGCGTGCGGCTTGACGGCAGCCGCACCGTATTTGAACCACTGCATGACATCAGATCGATCTACGAGCCGCTTGATCAACGCGTGCTCGCCGGATTCGGCGGGGTGGCAGAGTACGGCATTACCGTACGCTGGGACAAAAATAACCTGAAGCTGATTCGCTTGCTTCTAGCACGGCGCGATGAGTTCGCAATGTATGGCGGCGTGCGTTTCGGTGGGACGATCGATCTTGATGATGCGGTTGCACTGGGATTTGATCACGTCGCACTGTGCATGGGGGCGGGCAAGCCCACAACACTCGATGTACCCAATGGATTGGCGCGGGGAGTACGTTCGGCCTCCGATTTCCTGATGGCGTTGCAGCTGACCGGTGCCGCCAAACGCGAGTCCATCGCCAACTTGCAGCTGCGGCTGCCGGTCATCGTCATTGGCGGCGGACTGACGGCGGTCGACGCGGCGACGGAGTCGCTTGCCTACTACGTCGTACAGGTAGAAAAATTTCTGCATCGATACGAACGGCTCGCGAACGATATCGGCGAGGACGCGATTCGTGACTGTTGGGACGATCTGGATCGGGAAATTGCCGAGGAGTTTTTGGCACATGCGCGGGCCATTCGCAAAGAGCGTGAACTGGCGCATCGCGAAAGCCGCCCAGCGCACATCGCGGAACTGCTGCAACACTGGGGCGGTGCCAAGATTGTGTATCGGCGTCGCCTTATCGACAGCCCTTCGTACACGCTAAACCACGAAGAAGTGGAAAAGGCGCTGGAAGAGGGGGTTTCGTTCGTCGAAGCGATGTCGCCTGCTGGTATCGAAGTGGACAATTACGGAACCGTTAAAGGGATCCACTTTCATCACCAGCGGCTCGGCGAAGACGGTAAGTGGACCTTCGATTCGGAACACTGGATGTCGGCGCACACGGTGCTAGTCGCGGCAGGCACTTCGCCCAACACGGTGCTGGCGCGGGAAGACGCGGTGCACTTTCGACTCGATGGAAAGTATTTCTGCGCCTGCGATGAAGAAGGCCGACCGGTAAAACCCACCTATGGGTCGGCCAAACCGCAAAGCGCCGAGGTGCTGCTCACGCGCTTGCCCAATGGTCGCTTCGTGAGCTTCTTCGGGGACCTGCACCCGTCGTACTTTGGCAACGTCGTAAAGGCAATGGCCTCAGCCCGCCAGGGGTATCCGAGGATCTCTCGGCTACTCGAGCGCGCCGCGCCGGCCTCACCCCTGACGACCCGCGAGTTCTTTGCGTCGCTCTCCCGCGATCTGCTCGCCACGGTCGACTTGGTACAGCGCCTGACGCCCAACATCGTCGAGATCGTAGTTAAAGCGCCGGCGGCTGCTCGAAAGTTCCAGCCGGGACAGTTTTATCGACTGCAAAACCTTGAGTCGCTGTCAAAGGTCGTCGCGGACACACGATTGCATACCGAGGGACTCGCGCTTACCGGCGCCTGGGTCGACGCACAAAAGGGACTGGTATCGTGCATCGTCCTCGAGATGGGTGGCTCATCCAACCTTGTGGCCGCGATGGCGCCGGGCGAACCCGTCATTCTGATGGGACCTACCGGGACGCCAACGAAGATCACGTCGGGGGAAACCGTGCTGCTAGCTGGTGGCGGGCTGGGTAACGCCGTATTGTTTTCCATCGGACAAGCTTTCAGGGCCCGCGGCTCACGCGTGCTGTACTTTGCCGGCTACAAGAAAGTGATCGACCGCTACAAAATCGACGAGATCGAGGCGGCCGCCGACGTGATCGTATGGTGTTGCGACGAGGCCCCAGGCTTTCATCCCCGCCGATCACAGGACCGCGCGTTTGTCGGCAACATTGTGCAGGGGATGGAGGCCTACGCGACGGGCCGCCTCGGTGAAGTGGCGATCCGTATGGAAGACGCCGACCGCATCATCGCAATCGGTTCCGACCGGATGATGGCGGGAGTCGCCAAGGCGCGGCACGACGTGCTCAAACAGCATTTGAAGCCGGGTCACTGCGCCATCGCGTCGGTCAACGCACCGATGCAATGCATGATGAAGGAGATCTGCGCCCAGTGCCTGCAGCTGCATCACGATCCGCGAACGGGCAAGAGCTCGGTTGTGTTCTCGTGTTTTAACCAGGATCAACCGTTGGACACCGTGGATTTCGGGTCGTTAAACGAACGCTTAAAGCAAAACGCCCTGCAAGAAAAGCTCACCGCGCAGTGGTTGTCGTATTGCGCACGTCAGCCGAACTAAAAAAGGTTGGCAGATCCTGCCCGGCCATCGCACAGCCGCAAGTGCGCATCTTGGCGGTTCACGTGCCAAGACCCTGGCGATCCTCAGGCCAAGGCCGCCAACGGTTTTCAGGAAAGCGAGTTGCTCGCGGTCACCCCCGCAACACCCGGTTTGCGTGCAACCGGTCATGCGACCCCCGATGCAATTCGTCAGCCCTGAAGCGGGCAGCCCCAGCGGCAAGCGCCCGCCACCTGGCTCCCTCCAAGACCTTCGGGCCGGTCGCCCCCAAGGCGCGCCCGTCATTAAGTGCGCGGTGCGTATCGGCTCCTGCTGTTTGGCGCCCCTAACCGCACCCAGGACTTGAAATCCGCGAGGTAGGCCGCAATTTTGAGCACAGATTGCGTGGCGGGCTAGCGCCAAAATTTCTGGGCGTATCTTCCTGTACCGCAAGGACGCCGTTTCCTACCCTTACATCTGGACTGGAGGTGCGAAATGATCGGCCGTTTTAGTAACTACGAAAGCATCTTTGACGAGCTGCAACGCATGGAGCAACAAATGGACGAGCTCTTTGGCCGCTGGGACGCACCCGCGGGCATACGCTCCGTTTCGCGCGGCACTTTTCCGCCGACTAATGTTGGTGCGACTTCCAAGGCGGTGGACGTCTATCTGTTTGCACCCGGGGTGGATCCGAAGGGACTGGAGATCTCGATTCAGCAAAACCTATTACTCGTTTCGGGGGTACGCCGCTTGCCCGTCGATGAGAAGGCAACGTATTACCGAAAGGAGCGCTTTGAGGGTGAGTTTCGCCGCGTGATCACCTTGCCCGAAGATGTGGATCCCGACAGCGTTGAGGCCAAATATCGCGACGGCGTGCTTCAGATCAGTCTGCAGCGCAAGGAGGCGGCGCGGCCGCGTCAAATTCAGGTTCAGTAAGTGGAGGCAGATCATGAGTGA
>DASPWJ010000116.1:0-3067 GCA_035621895.1 Burkholderiaceae bacterium
GCGCATCGGGCTACGTATGAATTGGACGCAAAGTGGACCAGATGGTTCGGGCCGGGATTCCAACGCAAGTGGCGCGGGGTCGCACCCGCGCCGCCCACTTGCCACCGAGAATGCCGACGCTGCTGATCGGGTTTTGCGACCATTCGCGAGTTGCGTGTTGTGCGAATTTGGATGGCATCGCTTAGCCAAGCCGCAGCGGTACGAACTGTTTTTGGCCGTCGTGCACGATCAGTAGAGCGATCGATTTGGGATGGTCGCTAACGGCACTTTGCACTTGCTCAACGGAGCGTGCCGGCTGCCCATTAATGCCCAGCACGATGTCTCCGGGCGTCAGGCCAGCACTGGCTGCCGGCCCCGATACGCCTTCGATAAGCAGGCCGTGATCGATTCCTTGGACGCTACGCTCCTGCGCAGTCAAGGGGCGCAGCACAAGCCCAAGCTTTCCATGCTCATCACTACCGAGCGCGGTCTGCTGCAGCGATTTGGGCTCCGCCTTGCCCAGTTTGACGGTGACATCATGGGTCGCATGGTCGCGCCAGACTTTGAGCGTCACCCGAGTGCCCGGAGCGTCCATGCCGATACGGTAGGACAGGTCGCCTCCTCGCCCGATCGCAGCGCCATCGACTTGCGTGATCACGTCGCCGGGTTTGAGTCCAGCAGCTTGCGCGGGGCTGTCGGGCTCAATACTGGAGATCAGGGCGCCGTCGGGGCGAGACAGTCCAAAGGATTCGGCCAAACCCTGGTCCAGATCCTGAATCAGGACACCCAGGCGCGCGTGGCTCACATGGCCGGTTGCCAGGATCTGATCCTTGGTTCGCAATGCGACGTCAATGGGAATGGCAAATGCCAGGCCTTGATATCCGCCCGTCTGCGAATAGATCTGGGCGTTGATGCCAACGACGTCGCCCGCAGCGTCGAACAAGGGGCCGCCGGAATTGCCCGGGTTGACTGCCGCGTCGGTTTGGATGAACGGCACATACGCGTCTCCCGGCAGCGAGCGGCCCTTGGCACTGACAATACCGGCCGTTGCGCTTTGGTCAAATCCAAAGGGCGCGCCGATGGCCAGGACGTAGTCACCGACCTGCAGCGACTGCGGATCACCGAATTTCACGGCTTGCAAACCGGAAGCCTTGATTCGCAAGACCGCAATATCGGTGGCTGGGTCGGCGCCAAGCACCTTTGCCTTTAATTCGCGCCGATCGGCGAGCTTCACAGTGACCTCCTGGGCATCGCGCACCACGTGCGCGTTGGTCAGTATCAAACCGTCGCTACTGATGATGAAGCCAGAGCCTTGCCCGCGAAACGGCTGCTCCAGCGTATGGGGAACCTGAAAGTGAAATCCAGGTAGTCCACGGAAGAATTGAAAGAACGGATCGTCACTCGGATCCATGCTGTTGGACTGGTCAAAGTCGGTGCGATGCGTTCCTTCGACCGTAATGCCGACAACCGCAGGGCCCCATTGCTTAACAATCGCCCGGTAATTGGGCGCTTGCGTTGGCGCGAGCACTGGCGCCGGATTCAGGACAGCATTGTTCTGTGCGGTTGCATCCGCGCTTTTGTGATCAAAAAAGTCCAGAACGCCCGCCCGGCTTGGCGAGTAGGCGCCAACGCCGACAGCCAGCGCGGCGACCGCGATTGCGGCCCCTACGGAAAGACTACGAAAATTTGATGCCATGTCTTTAGCTCCCTGTAACTCATCAGTTGTTGCAGATTTGGGCGACGGCAAGCTTTCCTGCAACATCGGAGGCAGCCCGAAAAGTGCAATTTGCCTAGGCTGACTGAGCCCGGCGCTTTCAGGCCTATCGGATGCGGGAACCGGCCGTCGACAGTGCTAACCGTATCGAAAGCCGATTAGGCGCGGGTGAATTCAAATTTAAGTGAGTATTAGGCCCAGGCCCGTGAAAGATCACTTGCGCACAAGCGCGGGGCTCGCGCAAGCGCGACCTCGAAGCCGGCCAGGAGGGCCGATATCGGAAAGCCGTACTTTCCCCTGCAAGATGCCGGAGCCTGTGCGCCGGTTAGCCGTCTTTTGGTGCTTTACTGTGCTTTTGGCCCCAATGAGACTCGCGCCAGATCTTGCGGCCGCACCCATTTTGCAAAAGCGCTGCGAACATCATCGGCGGTTAGCCGCATGTAGTGTTCGGCGGCGATTGTCGGTTCATCTAACGGCAGTTCAAGGTCCCAGCGCGCAAGAAGGCCCTGCGCGATGCCGGCGGTTGAGGCTTCGGCAAGCGGGAGCCGGCGCAAAAGCATTGCTTTGGAGCGCTGCAGTTCTTCGTCGGTCACGTTCGCGGTTTGCATCTGGGCGAGCTCGCGGGCCACACTGACCTGCACTTTGGCAACGTTTGGCGGATCGCAGGCGTATTGCACGACATATGTGCCGCGGGATTTCTCAAAGGTAAAGCGCGAGTCGATCGTGTAAACGAGTCCGGCACGCTTTCGCAAGTCGCGGCTTAAACGCGCCGAATAAAATCCTCCGCTCAGCACCACGTTGCCCAAGGTTAGTGCGTAGCGCTCCGGGCTGGCGCTCGTTAACCCGGTTGTCTGCGCAAGTGTCACCTGGTCCTGGACGCGACTTTCGTCCGGTACGGCGGTCTGGCTGGACGCGCTGGGCGGCACCGGGGGCAGCGTTGTTTGCGGCCGCTCCCCCGCTACCGTCCAGGCGCCAAAGTATTTCTCGATGACGCTCCTAGCATCCTCGGGCGTAATGTCGCCAACCACCGCGATAACCGTTAGGTCCGGACGAAACGCCGAGCGGTAATAGGAGCGAAGGTCCGCAAGCGTGAGCTTTGCTACGGTTTGTGGCAGCGCTTCTCGCAAGGCAGGATCGCCCTTGGGATATAGCGCCTTGCCAAGGGCTCTTTGGGCAAGGTACCCGGGACTTTGCAGGCGGCCAGCAATGGTGTCGCGCACCTGCTTGCGCACGACCTCGAAGGCCTGCTGCGGCAGCGCGGGATGCAACTCGTTATCGGCGAGCAGTTCAACGGCCCGGTCGAAATTCTCCTTTAGAGCACTTACGCCAAAATCGAAACCAGCCTCTTCCTCCGCGCCAATTTGATCCAGGGCC